>CAYHFD010000005.1:0-34839 GCA_964355855.1 uncultured Candidatus Saccharibacteria bacterium
TAAATTTTTTCATAAAACTAATTCTAAGGTGTTCGGATTCAAAGGTAAATTTACCGCTTCCGGCAGTGCCAGAAATGAAGTGTTGGTGATTAGCCTGAAGCTGACCATCAACGGGAACTGACTCCCCATTTAAATACCGGGCAGGAGATAGGACAATGACAAGTTTCGAAAAATTGGTGTTGAATGGAATTGCCTCACCCACCCTACACCAAGCGTGGCGAGGAAGGATGAGAGGAACTGTCGATGCTGTGTTCGCTGGGGTTTGCGTACGAGCCGATACAAGAAGGTATTGTCGGCAGGTCATCCTTACAACATCCTTGGTATTGGGTCTGTCCTTACACATCAAGGAAACAGGGGGTAGTGTAATAAACTTAATCACTCTCCTCCTCCTTCTTTGCGTTTTTTTCTATTACAGTCTAGAAATCATCACCGCGTGGAGGGAATCTTCTCGTCTTAGAAGAGACGCTGGAACAAAAAGAAGACTTCCTGATGAGGTATTTCTCGAAGACTGTCTAGACCTTTCGAGAACATTGGACAGCTCGGAAAGAACTGGGTTTCTTTCTTTAGACCAACTGAAAGAACGGGCGTTTGACCACCTTGTGAAAATTGCCTTCGAAACCATCAACAGAGAAAAAATTGATGGTCCAGGAAGTGATGAACACGAGAGGTGGAGAAAAATATTTCGCCGAACTCACCTCCTCTATCTGAAGTTCAACTTGGCAAAGGAGACGTGGAACGTATATTTTGTTGAGGCCGAGAAGAAAAGTTTATCGTAGTGATGAGTGTAATTCGCCCGCCCGCGGACCGCAAGGTTCCGTGGGCGGTTTTTGTTTTTCGACCCCAGCGAACCCCTTCATTTTTGAATCTTTCGCGAAAGCTGATTTGGAAATCAACGAAACGAACAGTAAATTCCATCTGTTTGACCCTGTGGAATAAGTAGACAAAGTTTTTTAGGTAATTAATATTCTGTTCTGAAGTTACATAATCACTAAATGTTAAAGTTTCTATTCCACGGGGGAGTTATGGAATTTGCGTGGTGAGTTGAGTATGATTTCCAATTAGCGAAGCGTGACTGCGATTCAAAAATGAAGGGGCGAGCGAACCTTATCCACAGGTATATTCTTGACCAGTGAACTATCGTTCACCTATACTATAAATATCACCCACGGGGTAATAATTAATAAAAAAATAATTTTAAACCACTATGACGCAATACCAATATGCCAAATCAATTAAGAGCGAGGTCGACGACCTCAACCGCATTATCGATCAGAAAATAATCCGTGGCCTGTCTTACCGGCGCGAATCTTTACGCCACAAAAAACTTATCCGTGAAATGCGTGGCCGACGAACCAATACTAGCTGGCGCTCGATTATGTCCTTTGTTTCACTATTTTAACCAACCCCCATTACTAAATGCCAAACGAGCACAAACAAAAACTAGTTTCATTTTACTCCCGTCACAAGCGGATGCCGACCTATACCGAAATGATGAAACTTTTTGGCTATCGGTCTAAAAATGCCGTCTTTAAATTGGTGGCCAAACTAGAAGAGGCGGGGATAGTGGCCAAAGACCATTTGGGCCGACTCATCCCCAGCTCAAGTTTTGGCGAGATACCAGTACTTGGTTTGGTTAAAGCCGGTTTCCCGTCGGCAGTCGAAGAAGAACAAACCGACACTATGAGTCTGGATGACTTTCTAATCCAGAAAAAAGAATCGACTTACATTTTAGAAGTCGACGGCGACTCGATGATTGACGCCCACATTGAGCCGGGTGACCTAGTCATTGCCGAAAGGACCGAACGCGCCAAAGATGGGCAAATAGTCATCGCCGAAGTGGATGGCGAATTTACCATGAAATACTTTCGTCAAACCGGAAACAAAATCTGGCTGGAACCCGCCAACAAAAAATATAAGCCAATTTATCCTGAAAATGATTTAAAAATTACGGCTGTTGTAAAAGGAGTAATAAGAAAATACTAAGAATGGGTAGAATATTTAAGATATTTTACTGTACTAACTTCAAAACTCTTTTTCACCTTATTCATTTTAGGGCACGGATTTTTTGAAGCTTAAAAAATCCTGAAATTTTCGGCTCGTCAACCTCAAAACTCCCTAAAATAAATAAGCCTCAACGAGTTTAAAAACATGTTTCAATCAACTTCCCACACCTGGCCCCGGGCGATTCTTCATCTCGATGGGGACTGTTTTTTTGTCGGCTGTGAGATAGCCCGAAACCCCAAACTAAAAGGTAAGCCCGTCGTAGTTGGGGCAGAAAGGGGAATAGCTTGTGCTATGAGTTACGAGGCTAAACAGGCTGGTGTTACACGAGGAATGCCTCTGCACCTTGTTCGACGTGTCTGCCCCGAAGTTATAATTTTACCCGGTGACCATGAATCCTATTCTCTGTACTCGACGCGAATGTCAGAAATTGTTCGTCGTTACACACCGGAAGTAGAAGAATATAGTATAGACGAATGTTTCGCCGACCTGACTGGCTTGCATCGCTTGCACCGTAAGTCATACGAAGAAATTGCCCGCGAAATAAAAAATGTTTTACGAGCAGAATTAGGCCTAGTATTTTCAGTTGGACTGTCTATCAATAAGGTCTTGGCTAAAATTGCTTCTAAGTGGCAAAAGCCAAATGGTTTTACCGTTATCACCCAATCGACACTGGCTGACTATTTACCCCAAGTACCCATCGGTACCGTTTGGGGTATTGGCCCCAATACCGCCAAACTGTTGTCACATCTTAAGGTGCAAACGGCTTTTGATTTAACCCAAATCAATGAAGATATGGCTACTCGCTATTTAGCTAAACCATATCTAGAAATAAGAAACGAATTGCAAGGAAAATTTGTTTTGCCATTAAATGTTGGGTATAAAAAAGGCTGTGGTTCAATTTCTAAAACCAAAACCTTTACTCCCGCCTCAAATAATAAAAACCTCATTTTTTCTCAACTGTCACAAAATATTGAAGGGGCTTGTCTAAAGTTAAGACGACAAAATTTGCTCACCAGCAAGTTTTCTATTTTCCTTAAAACACAAAATTTTATTTATAACTGTTTGGACATATCATTACCTTGGCCCACCAACACTCCCACGGAAATACTAGACGCTATTAATTTACGGTTTAAGGAAGTATATCAAGTTGGTCAAATATATCGGGCCACCGGCATAACTTTATCTAGTCTAAGTCATAACGAAATGCCAACCCTAGGTTTGTTTGGCGAAGCAATGCGCAAAGAAAAAAATAAGATTATTTATCGTCAGATGGATTCTTTAGATCACCGCTTTGGCGCGCACACTGTTTTTTTAGGTTCATCTTTATTTACTCCCACCAACGATAGATTTCAAAAAAGCCAGCCTCCAAAAAGAAAGAAGGAAACTGGAATTTATAACCTAAACAAAAAGAGGCGACTAAGCCTCTTGTCACTAGGTAAGGTCAACTAGCCATTAATCCCTAATTGGGACTTCCTTAATTAGATCCACCACCATTTGTTCATCGTCAAACAAATGATAAAGGTCAGTATCTTCGGCATCAATAGTGGCAAACTTCTTTCTTAATTCATCGTCAATCCAAGTTGTAAGTGGTCTCCAAAAATCTATGCCAACTAAAATTATTGGCACCCACGGAATTTTTTTAGTCTGAACCAAAGTTAATATTTCAAACAATTCATCAAGCGTACCAAACCCACCGGGAAAATAGACAAAGGCTTCGGAAGAATAGGTCATGCAGGTTTTGCGCGTAAAAAAATAAAAAAAATCGACATGACCTGTTACATATGGATTAGTAGTTTGTTCCATTGGTAGTTTAATGGTCAACCCCAGTGAATCGCCACCCGCCTCTTTGGCTCCTCGGTTGCCAGCCTCCATGATTCCTGGACCACCGCCAGTAATAACCGCGTAACCTTCTTTGGCTAGTAAATTGCCCAAACGCCTAGCCTGCTGGTAGTGAGGGTCAGTGGCTGGTAAACGAGCCGAACCAAAAAAAGTAACCGACTTGGGGTAAGACCTAACAAAATTAAAGCCATCACTAAATTCTTTTTGAATTACATCAATTCTTTTTTTGATTGCCTCATCAGCTTCGCCAACACTTAAAGTTTCTATGGGCAAGTTTTTAGCAGGCACATTAAGGTGGGCTTTAGGAACAATAATCTCTTCGGACTTACTATTTTTTAAAAAATTAAACATTAAAATATTAATTAAAAATTTATGATTTCATTTTAACACAAAAGGTCCCGTAAATGGGACCTTTTGTGTCGACTTTTTTGGGTTATTATCTATATCCGCACACTAACTTTAGCGTCATTACTCCCGTGTTTTAAAAATTAAGGAACCGAACACGGCTTAATCATTCAATCTCCTTCCGCTGAATATGACAGATGAGCAACAAAACACAATGCTAAAGTTAGTGTGCGGGTAGATCTAAAAAGGATTTCGGGCCCCGCGAATTTCAAAATGAATATGCGGACCAGTAGAATTGCCGGAATTGCCAACGGTACCAACCGGGTCGCCCTGACCAATCGTCTGGCCGGGGGCAACCGTGACCGTATTCATATGGCCGTACAAAGTCTGCGTGCCGTTGTCGTGTTTGATAACGACATAATTGCCATAGCCACCGTTCCAACCGCCGGTCCGCGCGATGATGACTGTGCCTGCCGCCGACGCGTAAAGGGGAGTGCCGATCGGCGCAGCGATATCCACACCGTTGTTGCCATGGATGCCTTGCGTTTTAGTGCCACCCGAGAGCGGCCGAATATAATAGCCGGAATAAGCGGGCAAACTTCCGGTCTTTCCGCTGGAGCCGGAAGACGAGCGCTTCGTTGGTTTTGGCGCCGGAATCTCGCCATGCGGCACGATAATTTCCTCGCCCGGGGCAAGAGTAAAACCTTCATCTAAACCATTGTAACGAGCAATCTCGCCAGCATCAGCATTATAAAGTTTGGCTAGTTTAGAAATAGTATCGCCTTTTTTCACCGTGTGGCGCACGCCGGAAATTGGCAAAATCACCAAAACATCACCTTCAGAAATATCAGTGGACTTTTTAATGTCATTGGCCCACATAATAGTGTTAATCGACACCCCAAACATTCCGGCAATCTGGGACAAAACATCCCCTTCTTTAACCACATACACGCTGATCTGGTCATTGGCCGGAACAAAAGCGGTGGCCCCAGCCGTTGCCCCCAAAGGACCGGTCGTTGGAACCAATGTGCTATTATCTTCAACTAAAATAGAACCACCCCGACCAGTATAAAGAGTGGCATCACTAGCCTCTAGTACAGCCATTTTTTGCGAATTCATAACTTGAGCCGATTGCCAGGTATTTGGGTCAGACAAAACATCGGAGGTCGCTAAAACATCGGCATAAGCTGTTTTATAAATAGTAAAACCAAGGGCCAAGATTAGACCAACAAAAATAAGCTTTCTTTCAAAAGTCTTGGAAAATAACGATATTTTACCCTTACCACTATTTTGCGGTTGAGGGCGCTGAAGATTTCCTAAGATAAGCCTTATTTTATATAGTAATTTCGGTCTATGGGCTAAAAAGTGTTGAAAAATAACACTTTTTTCACAACGTAGACCTAGTTTTTCCTTACCCTTAAATGGTACCAAGCCTGTAATAAATAGCAACTATGAACGTCCTACCTGTGGATAAGGTCGCTCACCCTCTCTTTTTGAGTTGGGCCCCGCTGCGCCAGTTAGAAATCATAGTCGTCTCACGACGCCAATCTCATAACTCGCCCTACTGGTCTCAAACAGATGAGATTGGCTGTTTGACTCCTTGATTTCTAAACTGGCTTTCGCAAAAACTCAAAAAGTGAGGGTTCGCTGGGGTGGGGGAAGCGCTATAACTAAATACCCTTATTTTAGGCCATATTTTTACAATATGTGTGTGCACATTACCACAAGCTATTGACTTTTTAGATATTAGTTATATAGTCTATATAGAAGCCAGATTGCCAATCTGGTAAACAACCATCCTACGCAGTTGCCACTAGGCAGCAAGGAGAGTGTCTAATGAGTAAAGTGAGTAAAGGTAAGATTGTGATGCCGGCCATATACCGCTTCCGTTTTGGGGCGGAGGAGTTGGCAGATAACTACTACGAGCTTGTGCCAAGCAACCAAATCGACACAGAGCAGTGTCCGGTAAATCGTTGGGGCTGGCACCAGGCGACACAGTTGGTAGAGGCAATCGACAACCTGCGCATATTAAGGGAGGAGAGAATCCTCACAATGCAGGAAATCTCGAAAAAGTTTTCCCATCTTCTGATTGGGCATTCCTGGGAGTCGCTCCTGCTGGAACCCGAGGGGTCGTCGTATCTGATGGCCAACTTTATCTCTCGCGACGGGAAACTTCAGCGTAAATTGATCAGCAGGCGAGACCCTTTCTGGTGTTCATCTTGGTTTGGGGATATGGTTCGAGATGAATGTTATCTGCCAGCGGGGATTGGTACCAAAATACTGCGCAAGGTCGAGCAACCGGGATTTCTGGCGGCTGTAGCAAAACTTATAAGCTAGCCCCGCCCGCCCACATTTAGAGAACCGCCCCATTCGGCAGTCTCACAGATGGGGCGGTTTTCTTTTGTTTAAAATTTATTTTAATAATTAAATCTCTTTTTCTAACACCACATCCATAATTTTATAACCTTCTTTTTTGTATACATTTAGGGCTCTCTCATTTAAAGATGAAGCAACAAGTCTTAGGCGTTTTACACCTTTTAATTTTGCCCAATCTTCAAACATTTTCATAAAATTTGTGCCAATACCTTTACCCCTAAATTCCTCAGCAACATACATAGTTTCTCCTTCGCCAATTGTGGCCGGCGCGCGATAGTCTTCAACTTCATTGATGCCACCAATAAAATAAGCAATGATATTTTCTTCCAAGTCAGTAGCGACTAACGAAAAACTATTTTCCTTGTCCAAAATCCTATCAGTAAAATATTTCTCACCCCGCCCTGAAAACGGATAATTAGAATAAATAGTGTCATCAAAATTTTCAAATTCTAACTGACAAAGCTTTTGATTCAATTCTTGAATCTTTAGTAAATCATCAATATTTGCCTCCCTAATTTTGTATTCCATATTTAAATATTATCATAAGCTAAGTAGGGAGTCATAATAATATTTTAGATAAATTAGCATTTTCCAACCCAGCGAGCCCCTCTTTTTTTAGCCTTCGCGGGAGTCGGTTTAGAAATCAAGGAACCGAGCAGAAAAACTCATCTGTCTGAGCGAAGCGAGTTATGAGTTTTTCGTTGTGAGGTGACTATGATTTCTAACTGACAAAGCGGGGCCCGGCTAAAAAAGGAGGGGCGAGCGCCCTTATTGTCTTAGGCGAAACAAAATTTCCTGCTCCACCTGACCTAAATCTCGGCCATAAGTAAGGCGTGATAATTCCTTGAGCTGGTCAGCCAACTCCTTGGAGCCACCTTCCACTTTGGGCACTTTAATATTAAAAGGTTTAGCCGGCTCGCCATTGATAAGCAATTTGGCAAAAGCGTGTTGATTTTCAATGGAAATTAAATCATTTTCGGAAAAAACTGGGCCAAAATGTTTGACCAAATGTTCGGCGTCGGTTGTCCCCACCCGAAAAGAAGCCATCGAGCCGACGTTGCCGAAAACTGACTCGCGAATTTCATCGGTCAGTTGAGCAATAAACTGATGGGCCAAAATTAAATTTAACCGATATTTGCGCGCTTCCGACAAAATAACCGAAATGGAATCAGTTGTAAAATTTTGAAACTCATCAATATAAAGATAAAAATCTTGGCGCTCATTTTCATTAATATCACCACGCGACAAAGCGGCTAAAAGCAATCGCCCCGTGCAAATCATACCAAGCAAACCAGCGTTAATATCACCAATTTTACCTTTGGCCAAATTAACCAACAAAATTTTTCCTTCATCCATTACCGTGCGAAAATTGAAAGCAGATTTTGGTTGGCCAATAATTGGCCGCATATAATCGTTGGCAATAAAATTACCAAACTTGGAAGTAATATAAGGTGTCATATTAGCCAAACCATGTTCACCGGTAGTTTTAGCGGCTTCTTTTTCCCAAAAATCAATCACCGTTGGGTTACTAATCCGAGCCAGCTTTTTGTGACGAAACTCGGGATCGGTGAAAATACGTGGCACTTCCATTAGGGTCGTTGCCTCGTACTTGGCGTCTTCCATCAAAAGCAGGAGGGCATTCCTCATGTACTGCTCAAACATTGGCCCCATGGTTTCTTTATCGAAGAGGCGATTGAATATAGATTGAATCTCGTTGACGATAAAAGTTTTTTCTTCTGGTCGGTCAAAATTGTACTCCAACATATTTAGCCCCAACGGCCGGCCCACATCACCGGGGTTAAAAACTATGACGTCTTCTAGGCGCGAAGCGGGAACACGTTCAAGTACTTTTTCTATCAGCTCGCCATGTGGGTCAATAACACACAACCCCTTACCAGCCTCCATGTCCTGAACAATAGTGTTCAACATAAAATATGACTTACCAGTACCAGTTTGTCCGACGGTGTAAAAATGTCGGCGCCGATCATTGTCAGACAAACGAACTTTCTTGTTATCGCCACGAAAAATACTTTCACCAATTATGATCCCCGTATCAGGAAGGTTTTGGGGTGGGGCCGACTCCCGACTTTTTAGCCAATTGATACGCGGAATATTGGTACTAACAGTTGGAAAATGAAATACACTCGCAATTTCTTCGGTGTTTAACACCATAGACTGCTTGTGGTCAAACTCACGGAAAATATATTGGTAAACTAGGCGAGAGATTTTCCGCGGTGCTACCAGGCGAAAACCGTTGCGCCGCGGGGCAGAAAATTGACTAAAAGAACCAGCCAGCGACAGCAAAATATCGCCAGCGTCGCTGTCGTTGTCAGCGGCCGCCAGCACTCGAATATTGACCTCAAACAAAGGCTTGGAAATTTTAACCTCCATCGATTTAATTAATTCTTCGTCGGCCACTTTGGGTGTCACTGGGGTTTCATTGCCATCTTTTTTGTCTGGTTCAAAAATCACCGCTAAAACACTTTCACCTTTCATAATTTTTTTAAGCGATTCACCTTGGCGTAGTCGAGAAATAGTATCGGTCACTTTCTTTTTAAATTCGGAAGGAGCCGGCTGTAAAATTAGCTGTAAAGCGGCACCGTCACCCTCTTCCCGCAAACGAGATAAGGTAGAGACAATCCCCGCAAATGAATCGACTTCCGACTCGCGATAAGTTCGCACTGGCACCAAAGCCGGATCAGTCAAAGCTAAATAACCAGCCCGTACCCCATGTTCAGTTTCAAAAATTGTGTAATCGGAGGCCTCTTCAACTTGCGACCCCGGAAAAAAAGCTTGGATTTGACGCGAAGCAAACTCAACATGAGAACGAGGAACAGCAATATAAAAATTTATATTAGTACCGGTGTTATGGACGGCCGTTTCTAGCACCACTGGCGAACCCACTGAAGACAAGGCTGACAAAAACTGCTCGGTTAAGTTTATGTCATGCAAAAATTCTTTGGAATCTTTTTCAGTTCGTTCTTGTAGTTTAACTAGTAAAACTTTTAAGTTGAGCGATTGAAACTTAGCTTTACGTTTATATAAAACCAGAAAAAGTCCGACCAGAAGGATAAAACAAGTTAAAAAAAGAAAAAGAATATTCATCCCGTTAGAAGCAGGCCCCGTTAGAGATTATCTCTCCGACAGTAACTGCTATATTTAAAAATTTCGGTTGATAATGTTTTTTCATACAAATATATTGTTTGTTTAATCTCTAACGGGGCAGGTCGCGGTGCGCGCCTGTTTTAAATTAGTATAATAATGATTTAGCATGTCTTTCATTTTGCGTGGTGCATCAAGACTTGTCGACCGCGGCTTCTAATGGAATTAAGATACCAAACCTCGGCTTTTAAGTTCATTGTAAACGCGGTCAGTTAAAGTATCATGGAAAGCATCTAAATCAAGAGCGGGAAGTTTTTTGGCTTCGGCAATAGTTTTAGTTAAACCTCGGTCAAAAACTTTTTCGACTAGTTGGCCAACTTGTTTTTCCACTCCAACTGGCAAACTATCAAGGTACGAGTCACTATTATTGTTGCTATCAGAAACAATCTTGGCTGATGTGGTTGTCGCCGAATTAGCACTTGTAATAATGTCGCGAACGAGAGCTTTATCATCGGTGACAATATTGTTTTTTTGCTCCAGTTCTAAACGTTTGGACTCAATTTGACGCGACAGTTCGGCAATTTCCGCTTCGATATTTGGTGAAGAATCGTGCTCAATCATAATGCGTATATTATACCGCACCCCGAGGTAAAACTGAAAACAAAATCAGTATGATATAGTAGGGCAGTGGAATATTTAAATGATTTAAATAATAAACAAAAAGAGGCAGCCTTAACTATTGCTGGCCCAGTTTTAATTGTCGCGGGAGCCGGAGCCGGAAAAACCAAGACGATCATTAGCCGAATTACTCACCTGATTAAAAACGGCGTGGCCCCAAAGCATATTTTAGCAGTCACTTTTACCAACAAGGCGGCTAAAGAAATGACCAATCGCCTAGTGGTAGCTCTGGGAAGTGATAAAAGTTTGCAAGGAGAAAAACTACCCTTTGCCAGCACTTTTCACGCACTCGGGGTGCATATTTTACGAGGCCACGCCCAAATTATTGGCCTCAATCGCTTTTTCACCATTTTAGACCGCGATGAATCTTTGGCCCTCATTAAAACCGCTATGGATCAAGCGGGGGTGGATAAAAAACAGTATGAAGCCCGTAAAATCCTGGGCGCCATTTCGCGTGAGAAAGGTAAGGGAATAAGAATTGCCGAGTACCATCTCAAAGTTGAGGGCTTTTGGCAGGAAATAGTCGCGAGCGTCTGGGAAAAATACGATAAACTAGCCCATGAAGCCAATGCTCTCGATTTTGATGACCTTTTGCTTTCCACGGTTTTACTTCTGGCTGGCCACGAAGAGATCCGCAATCTATACCAAGACCGTTTTCGTTATATTCATATCGATGAATACCAAGATACCAATAATGTACAGTATTCACTGGCTAAACTTTTGGTTGGGCCCGCTAAAAACATTTGTGTAGTTGGTGATGTCGACCAGTCGATCTACAGCTGGCGCGGGGCCGACTTTACCAACATGCTGCGCTTTGAAGAAGACTACCCCGAAGCCAAAGTAGTCCTGCTTGAGCAAAACTATCGCTCTACTAAAACTATTTTGGAAGCAGCTAATGTCGTGATTAAAAAAAACCGTGAGCGAGTCGAAAAAAATCTTTTCACCGAAAATGGGGCGGGCGAAAAAATAAATCTCACGGCTAATTTATCGGAAGGGGAGGAAGCCAAAAATATTGTGGAGAAAGCCAAGGTTTTAATTGCCGAAAAAACCCCCGCCGAAGAAATTGCCATTTTGTACCGTGCCAATTTCCAATCGCGCGTTTTGGAAGAAGCGTTTTTGAAGGCGGGCGTACCCTACCAAGTGTTGGGGGTGCGCTTTTTTGAACGGAAAGAGGTAAAAGATATTCTGACTTATTTTCGGGCCGCTTTAAATCCCAAGGACTTCGAAGCAATGAATCGCATTATCAATGTCCCCAAGCGGGGCATCGGCAAAGCCACCCTGGCTAAAGTCGCGGCCGGGCAAGAAGAATTTTTACCGCTAAAAATGATTGAAAAATTGTCTAGCTTCCGCGCTCTTATTACTAACTTGCGCCACAAAATCGAACGAGAAAAAATAAGTGACAATATTAAATATGTTTTATCGGCTTCTGGTTTAGACAAGGAGCTGCTCCAAGAGGGGGAGGAAGGGTTAGAAAGACTGGAAAACATTCGGGAATTGGTAACCTTGGCCCAAAAATATGACGACCTGCCAGGCGAAGAAGCCATTTTAGCCCTTCTCACTGAAGCGGCTTTGGTCTCGGACCAAGATACTCTGCAGGAAGAAAAAAGTGGGGTCCGGCTGATGACTGTCCATGCCTCCAAGGGGCTAGAGTTCGATGTGGTTTTTGTCGCTGGCCTAGAACAAGGACTTTTTCCCCATAAAGGTTTTGGCGAGAGTGACCGTGACGAAGAAGAGGAACGCCGGCTTTTTTATGTCGCTATTACCCGCGCCCGCCAAAAACTTTTTTTGTCTTATGCCCAACTCCGCACTATTTTCGGCTCCCAACAAGTGAATACCCCTTCCGAATTTATATTGGACATCCCTGGTGAACTAATCGAGGGTACCGACCCCGCCGCCCCACAGTATGAATTTCTGCTAGACTTTTAACCATACCCACGAGGCTTAGCCTCGTGGGTATGGTACAATAAATATATGGCTCGAAAAATATCATTTGCCGCGGATGAATTTTATCATCTATATAACCGTGGTACCGACAAAAGAATTATTTTTAATAATGATGACGATCGTAATCGCTTTGTTAAACTTTTATATTTAAGTAACGGATCAGGGTCATTCCATTTTAGTGATATTTCTAAATATGACGCTTACTCATATCGTCGAGGAACACCACTTGTAGACATTACATCATACTGTTTAATGCCTAATCATTTTCATATTCTGGTTAGAGAAATAGATGGCGAAGGAGCCAGTAAATTTATGCACAAACTAGCTACTTCATACACTATGTATTTTAATAAGATAAACAGTAGAAAAGGCCGCCTGTTTGAAACTAATTTTCAAGCCATTCATATTGATTCCGATGAATTTTTAGCGTACGTTCATTCCTATATTCATTTAAATCCTATTAAAATTTACAAATCGGACTGGAAAACAGACGGGATTGGGGATCTAACAAAAGCAAAAAAATTTCTTTGGTCATACAAACATTCGAGCTTGCCAGATTATAGGGGAATTGAACGAACAGAAAAAGCCATCTTAAACAGAAATTGTTTCCCACATTTTGAAACTAAAAAAGAAGTTGATGACTACCTAGAAGACTGGCTGACTTATCAAGATATCAACAATACCCACGAGGCTAAGCCTCGTGGGTAAAATAAAGATTTATTTATGGAACATATTTTCGCGAAAAAATCATTGGGACAAAACTGGCTGGTATCACAATCGGCTTTAGCTAAAATTGTGGAGGCGGCGGGAGTAAGACGAGGCGAGCGGGTACTAGAGATCGGCCCCGGTAAAGGCGCCCTAACGGAAAAATTACTGGCCATGGGCGCAGAAGTCACCGCGATTGAAAAAGACCGCCGCCTGACTTTGCCTTTGCAAGAAAAATTTGCGACAGAAATAAAAAAAGGGCAACTGATTTTACTCGAAGCCGATGCTTTAAAGCTACCAGAAAGCCTTTTAGCCGATCTGGCCCCCTATAAACTAGTGGCCAATATCCCGTATTACATTACCGGCGAAATTATTCGCAATTTTTTAGAATCAGATTTCCAGCCCACCAAAGCGGTAATAATGGTCCAAAAAGAAGTGGCGCAGAGGATAGTCGCGAGTGACGGGAAGCAGAGCATTCTCTCAATTAGCGTCCAAGCTTACGGGCGGCCGAACAGCGCGGGTGTGGTACCCCGCGGCGCTTTTCGGCCAGTGCCCAATGTTGATTCAGCTATTTTAGTAATTTCTGATATTAATAAGAATTTTTTTACTAAGGTTGATGAAAAAAAATTCTTTACTATGGTAAAAAAAGGCTTTGCCCAAAAAAGAAAACTGTTAAAATCAAATTTGGATATTACCGACGACATACTTTTGTCCTGTGGTTTAGCGGAAAAAATAAGAGCTGAAGAATTGACTATGGAAGATTGGCGATGTTTGGTAGAAAAGATAAATTAAAATCTAAAATCCCCCGCTCAGGCTGTGCCCGAGCGGGGGATTTTAGATTAACCCCTACGCTCCACAATCATAATTCCTAGCTTTTTCTACCCCTTTAACTTGATCTTGGGCCACATCGGTCGTGCCAGTTTCCATCATTCTTCTATTTCTGGCCGCCCGCTGGGGGGCATCCTCGCGACCATAATCAGAATCGGTAATTTCAAAACCAGCCTTGGCCCAATCTTCTGCCCTAATAGCTGCCCACATTTTTTCAAAGCCATTGACACTACCTCTCATATTGAAAGTCATATCGGCAATCACAATTTGACGCCCCTCGGTCAAATTTTCAAAAACCACCCCATTACCTGCCGCTAAATTGCGCGCTTCACCATAATGCACAGTAAAATCTTGTTCAAACAAATTACCAACTTCATCGTCTGATATCGCTTCCCCATACCGATAGGGATCGCCCGGTTTTACCAAGTGGCCCACCCCAATAGTAAGTTTACCTTTAGGATCATTATAACCTTTATTTTTCCAACCCTCATTGGCAATAATATATTGCTTCATTAGGCACTTGGGAGCGGGGGCCGGTCGCCCACCATCAAAAATCACATGCCAATGGGGATCGTTGCCATCAATTCTTTCATCGATAAAACGAGTGCGACCAACAACCAAATTTAAAATATATTGGTAACCGCTATTAACTTTAGTCTTAGGAGTAATGGAATTGTCGACAATATATTTATCAACACAGCCAGTCAAGGTTTCACCACTCCGCTGCATACGTAAGTCGACAATCGCTCGACACTGGCGATGGGTCTGGTGACCCGGCTCGGTACCACCGGTAATCGTCACCGCGCAACCACTTTTCTCTTTTAGTTCAATGACTCCATCAACCGCCACTTGGGGTAAACAGCGAACATCGGTGCAGGAATATTTTGACTTACCACTACTTCCCGTACCCGTCGGGGTCGAACGGCAGGAATCGCTGTCGTCAGCCCGAGGACAAGCCGCTTTGTTTATTTGCACTCCACCGGCCTGAAGTTTGGCTCGAGTTTCCTCCTCGCTTTTGCCGTCGGCGCAGGCACAAGCACAAGGATCGTTAGATTCGGAAGTATCAGTGGCCGACTTACAACCATCATCATCGGGGTAATCGATTTTGCCATCACCGTCATTGTCAATACCATCAGAGCAATCTGGGGGTAAAGGGTCAGACTCGCTGTTGTCTTCTCTCGAGTCACAGCCGGGATCGTTGGGATAGTCTATTTTGCCATCACCATCATTGTCGATACCATCGGAACACTGGGGCTTTGGCTCCTCGCCACCACCGGTTTCATCGCGACCACCCGAAGTACCGACCATATAAATTCGCGGAAAAAGCACTCCGCCATCTACTATTTTAGGCCGACAGCCGTGGGAAGTGATTACCATGCAACGTGAAGCATCCTCCCATGTCCCTAAAACATATTCTCCAACTTTCATCTTATAAAATTGATATAAAATACTGCCAAAATCAAAAGACAATGATCTTGGTAAATCACTTCTGGGTGTTTGAAGGGTAATTATCCAATTCCACGAACAATTGCAATATATTTTTTTTACTATCAACCCACCAAAAGGCTTGTTTTGTTCAGCGCTGGCCAATGTGGGAAAAACCAAAAAAAGCAGAGTAAAAACAATGAGTATTTTTTTCCAAGTAGTCATATATTTCAAATTTAAGACCAGTGTAGCAAATTATGGGAGCCAGCTCTATTTTAAATGAGCTTTTTATCCCCGTTTACATAATAAAGGTAATGCAAATCAGTAAAGAGCATACTATAATGGTGTAAATAATGGCCAAGAATAAAATAGTTAGCAAAAAATATCTTATTGGTGGGATAATTCTGGTTATTCTGGCCCTGGTTTTTATCTGGTGGATAGGCGCCAAGGCCGAAGAAATAGCCAATTTAAATGATGTATCAATAGCCACAACCACCAGCCAAAAATCTGGTGGCATAACCTCATTCTTCTCAACTCTTTTTGGTAAAGAAAAAGAAAAAACCGCAAACCCAATAGACAAAACCAAAAACACAAAATCCAGCGAGGTAGTGGCGGTAAAACCATTGACCATATCTATTCGTGACCTAAAAATAACCAAAAATGAAACCAGTAGTTCCCACGAAGTATACGGCAAACAACTGGCCACTATTTTAAAACCCCTAGGCACAGTTCGGCCCAATGAAAATAACCTCCTACTACAGCTATTGGAAAACGACAATGAGGAAACGGCCCTTAAAATATACCAAGCCGGTAAAGTTCACTTCCAAATACTTTCTAATTTAAAGAAAATCACGGTGCCCGAGAGTGCGGCCCCTATTCAACTTGAAATAATGAAGATACTAAGCCAAACCACCGCCCAATTGGCCAACATGAGTAAGGCCGATAAAGACCCAGCGCTGGCCATTTCCAACGGTTTAGCCTATCAAAAAACCGCTCTTTTGCTATTTACCGCCATTGGCAAATTAAATGAATATTTTATAGCCAAAGGGGTAACTTTTACTGCTGAAGACAAAATTGTGATTTATATTAATGTCGATGAAATATAATGAAAAATTCTGCTACTAAAATTTTAACCTCAATAGTTTTCACCGCGATTATTTTAATCGGTTTTTCAGCTTGGCAACACCAGGCCTTGGCCCAAATATCGTTACCCACCTTTCCCCTGCCTGGACCCGGTGGTAATGGCGAGGGTGAGGGGGAAGACGAAGAAGGAGCGACAACCACCCCAACCCACGGTGAGGGCGAAGGGGAAGACGAGGAAACTGGTGATGACGACACAGACGGTGGGGCTGGCGAGGGTGAAGGGGAAGAAGAGGGTGAACAAGAAGAAGATGAAGCATCCCAAGCGGCCGAAGAGGCCGAGCGCGACGCCCGCGAAGCGATTGCGGAGGAGAGGAAACAAGACGAAGAAGAACTTGGGAAGTGTGAGCAGGAATATGACGACGTTAAAGAAAAAAATGGCAGTGGTAAATATGTTCCAGTTAAAGAGGTGGAAGGTTCACTGATGCAATTTACGCGGGACATAAACCAACAAACGGGGGATATAAAACTGTTAAATATTCAAATGTGTATGCATTTAAAAGCTCTTAAACGAGTGGCTTACAAATATGAAATAGCGGAATTCCTAGAGAAACCACAACTAAGAGCTATTGCTGGTCTTGCGGTAGATCAGTACAAAAAAGAACTTTTTAGTATGGTAAAAAGTGGCGCCTATAAAAGTGATTTTATGGAAGATTCACCATTATTCGTTGATGATATGGATGCTTATATCGCCGAGGGCAATGCCGAGGCAACCGCTAGGGTTTTGGATGGAATTAATAAATCGGGATCTAAATATAGATCTCTTTTAGATAACGCCCTAATGGAAAAGTCTTCTTATAAAAGCACTGATGATTTTAGTTGCCCAGTCACTCTTGAAGATATAGTTAAGGCAAATGATCCTGAATCAGATATGTCAAATAGTCAAAAATTAGATGTACTTCTATATGTTAAAACAATTCCAGGTTGTTCATTTCGGGGATCATATAATCTTATGACTAAATTAATAGACAATGAAATAGACAGGGAACAAATCAAGAGGCAGGAAGAGTATATAGCATCGGGTGGTTATAAGCCGATAAGAGAATGCGTTAATCCTGTTAATCGTTCAGCCGGTGATATTTGTTTAAAATGGAGAACAACCGTCCCGGTCTCTTCTATCAAAGATGTTGTCGGTACCGCCCTTTCAGCCAACCTAAACCGCTATCTTAATGCCCAACCGGGTGATATTGATAAAGAAAATAAAAATGGTCCCCAACTATCCGAATTTTTAACCTTGACTTCCTCCCACAGCGGAGACACTGCCTACCCGACCGGTAGTGAGGAAGAGGGTCAGCTAAACAGCGGCCTTAAACCAGGAACAGGAGAAAGTGGTGGTGGTACTGGTGATGATGACACCCCTGGAGGCAGTGACGACACAGGTGGTGGTGGCGGAAATGATGATGAAGATTTTAACCTAGCCGAACTTCTAGAGGATTATTTCAATTTTCGTCTGCCTGGTGACCCGGATGTCCCCGACGAAGAAACAATGCGCAATTTAGAAATTAGACCACTAATTTTTGCTTATTTCAGACTACCGACAGAGGGTGACCTTGTCGATGACCCATTTTTATCAAATGCCGCTCGAATTTCGTGGTTTTCTTTAAACGCCGAAAAATGTGAAGCCGGTAATAACTGGCTAGAAGGAAATATTCATGATGACGCCGTCGATGTAATAGAAGATGTTGGTGATAAATTAGAACCTGTTGACAATACAATTGTTAACCTACCACTAGCCTTTAATATATATCTGAAACGAGAACGAGAAGTAGTGGTTGACAATAATATTATTGGGCCCGATGAAACCGAAACTGACACGGACTATATGCCTATAACTACCCAGATTGTAAAACAACTATACCAAACATCTACTATCGACTTTGATAATTTTGATGCCAAAGAAAATGATATTTTTACTTTAGGCATAAAACAAGATAGCGGGGGGTTTGAGGAAGTGGTTTTTGAAGTTTCCGACCACGATGCCCCCACTGAAGTCGTGGCTGAATTTAAAACCGCCATCGAAGTTTCTGGCGCCGATAATTTGCAAAACTACAGGTTTGATTATAGTTTGCCCGCCCACACTATAAGTATATCAACCGAGCCAAAATACACGATTGTTTGCGAAAATGAACAAGGTCAGACTTCAAAAACTGTAACAGTAGTACGACAATGAGTAAAAAAAATAAAATTAGTAAGCTAAAACTTATAATCAGTCTTTTGGCTTTACTGATGTTATCGTTGCCAAATTACAGCAACGCCCAACTAACCCCTGAACAAAAGGAAGCCTATAGAAACATGACCGAGGAAGAGAAAGACCAGTATGTAATTGAAAATGCTGATAGGGCTGAAGAAAGGGCCCAACAGGACAGGCAAGCAATAAAAGTTGCAGAAGAAGAATGTAGTGGGATTTGGGGAACAACACGATGTGCAATAGAAGACGGCTTAAAAAATCTAATTAAGTGGATATTCTATGATCTACTTGGTTACATTTTTGGTATTCTAGTGTGGATCGCTGGCCGAACAGTCGATCTTTCTATATATATCTCCGTAACCAATTTCCATGGTTTTATAAATATGGAGGGAGTAGGAGTGGCCTGGAAAATGCTACGCGATGTAGCCAACCTAGGTTTTATTTTTATTCTTCTCTATATTGGAATCGGCACAGTCCTACGATTGCGAGGGGTGGATTATAAGTCGATGGTTCCTAAAGTTATTATTGTGGCCATGCTGATAAACTTCAGTGGTTTCTTTACCAAGTCAGCTATAGACATCTCAAATGTTCTGGCTTACGAACTTTATAGCCAGATTGGAAGCAAGAAAGGGGATGGAGACGAAGTCATAAGTTGGGGTTTTGGTGGCCGTTTTGTTTCCTCGATGAAATTGTCAGATGAGGTTGCTATAGGTCCAGATGATGCGTTAAATCCTACAGCCAAATCTGGAGCTGGTTTAGGTGTCATGGGAACCATCGCGGCAGCAATTGGAAATAACGTACGACTTTTAATTACCTCTTGGGTCTTGTTTGCTGTCGCGATAATGCTATTTGTCCGAGCGATAGTTTTGGTCATTTTATATATTCTTTCACCTCTAGCGATGTTTTCCATATTGGTTCCGAAATACAATAAATGGAGTGATTGGGTGGGGCGCTTGAGTAAACAGCTTATTTTTGCGCCAGCCGTTTTACTAATGTTAGGTCTTGTCCTTATTATTGCCGAAACTAGTGACGTTGCCACCTTGGCATCCGGGGCGGTCGATGTCACCAAAGACCCTAGTGGCAAAAACAGCCCCGGGTTTTTGAACGCGGTCCTTCTGTTTATAATTGTGAACGGCTTGACCGTGTCAGCCTTGATTGTCGCAAACAGTATTGGAGCCACCGGCGCTAAAGGAGCCAGCGCCCTTGGGGCTAATATAGCCGGCCGGTTTGGATCTGGAGTGGGACGAAATACCGTTGGCCGGGCGGCTAGCGCTCTATCACGCAGCAAAAGTCTGCAGAATTTAGCCGCCAAAGGCGGTGTCGCCGGTTTCATTGGTCGGCAAACTATGAAAGGGACTGAACGAACCGCTGGCGCGGGCTTTGATTTTCGTAATATGCCCGGCATGAATTCACTTGGGGTAGATAAAGGCAAAATTACTGGTGCCGGAGGTTATACTAAGAGCCTGCAAAACAAGACAAAAGCCCGAGAAGAGTTTGCTAAAAAATTGCCAAATGCCGCCCGTGAGCAATATGGCCAAACACTCAAAAATAGCATCACTAGTCGGATTGGTAATAAATTGTTTGGAGAGGAAAGCATTTGGAATATGGTGGGCCGGGCCGACCGGGCCGGTGCTTATAAGATAGAGCTGGAAATGCTGAAAAAAAATAAGACCAGGAAGGAGGCGGAGATTAAAACCAAGAAAAATAGACTGCAGGTATATAATCAAGAATTGACTCTCTTGGATAAAAAGGCAAATCCATCATCTGAAGAAGTTCAACGTGCCCGCAATCTAGAAGAAACAATTAGCGAAACGAACGAAGAAATTAGAAAACTTCAGTCGGGGGACAAAGCAACCCGTGGGGAAACAGTGGAGGGTTACCAAGACAGAATAGATAATTTAGAAAAGAAAATTGCTCACGAAATGGGTAATTTACCAAAAGATAAGAAAGAAAAAGAAAGCAAAGATGATGGTGATAAAAAAGATAAGGATGACGAATAATAGTTTGACCTTAAACTTATGCCCAAATACGAATTTAACCAATTAAAAGAGCGCTACGACTCTATCCCCGACGACGTTCAACGTGCCATATCCTCGCTTGAGGTAGCTAATAGTTTGCAAGAAATTGGCTTAAAACACAATCTGCATATCGACAAGGTGGCTGTCCTAGCCGAAAAAGTGGGCTTCGTTATGTTAGGATTATTGCCCCCGTCCAAATTTGCCAACACTGTTGCCAGTGAAATTGGAATCACAGTGGACGAGGCTAATTTAATCACCGAAGAAATAAACCAAGAGATATTTCTACCGATTCGTGAGTCTCTCCACCAAATGCATGGCGAAGGTGGTGGCCCACAAGAGACCAAGCCCACTCTAGCGTTTACCCCCACCTTTTTTGACCAGAAAATGAAGAGACTATTTACTACCACCACCGACCTAAAAAATGAACCGGAAAGTACACCCCTTAAAAACGAAACGGCTGATGGAGTATTGCACACCGCGACACCAACCCCTAACCCTATCGCCACCGAAATCAAACCAGCTGGCCTGGATCCATACCGAGAAGGTTTGGAATAACGGATTATGTTGATATTAGTATAAGCACCAACCACCAATCATGTGGTACTATACATATATTATTAGGAGTATAAAAGATGGAAAATTATACACTGGTTTTACTAACGACTTACAAAAACGTTTACGTCAGCATAATGAAGGGAAGGGTGGTTGGACTAAAGGGAAAGGTCCTTATCAACCAATTTATTTTGAAGCCTGTGTAAATACAGAAGATGCTCGGTCGAGGGAACTATTTCTTAAATCTGGTATGGGAAAACGTTATATAAGGAATAGACTAAAAAAATTTCTAGAACCAGAGGGATGAATCCCGTTAGAAGTCGCGGTCGACGAATTTTAAAATATCAGGCAAAATGAAAGACATGCTAAATCATTATTATACTAATCTTAAACAGGCGCGTACCACGACCTGCTTCTAACGGGATGAATCCCGTTAGAGGTCACGGACACTAACACTGGTTTCCATATGATAAACAATATAATTATAAAACTAAATCAGGGTAGAGGCATGGACAAACTGTCCGTGTCCTACCTCTAACGGGATGAATTTCCAAGTACCTCAATTTATTGAAATAGAAGACAAAATTGTTGGCCCTTTTACCTTCAAGCAATTTCTCTACCTAGCCGGCGGTATTGGACTATCCTTCATTTTGTATGCCTTTTTACCTTTAATGGTGGCAATTATTCCTATTATTGTTGTTATGGCCCTCGCTATATCGCTAACTTTCTTTAAAATAAACAACCGGCCATTTGTTTTTACTTTAGAGTCGGCAATTTTCTATTTTGTCCGCTCAAAGTTATATTTGTGGAACAAAAAACCAGTTAAAATGACCGGTGGTAAAAAAATGGCCGAAGTAACTACAACCAACATTACCCGTTTATCAGCCAGTCGTTTGGCCGATATTGCTTGGAATTTGGATGTTAAAGATAAAATTCAATAAATATGCCTATTACCAGTGGCGCAACTCAAGACTTTATACCAATCCAAGAAATACGCGAAAATGTCGTTATTTTAAAGGATGGCTCGCTTCGTTCGGTTTTAATTGCCTCGTCTTTAAACTTTGCCCTAAAATCGGTCGACGAACGAACTGCCATATTAATGCAGTATCAAAACTTTCTAAATTCCCTAGACTTTGACATTCAATTTTTTATTGAATCAAAGAAATTGGATATTGGGCCCTATTTAGCCGCCATCGAAGAAAGAGGAAAGGATCAGACCAATGAACTAATAAAAGTCCAAATCCACGAATATATAGAATTTATTAAAAACTTTACCGAGGTAACCAATATAATGACCAAATCATTTTTTATTGTTGTGCCATATTCCGCTTCCAGCCTATTACAAAAAGGGAGTTTAATTTCCCGCGCCACATCTTTTATTAAAGGGGCCCCAAAACAAAATACCGCTACCAACACCGCCGATAATTTTCGGGAGAGCAAAATTCAACTAGAACAAAGGATAAGCGTGGTGCAAGATGGTCTAAACCGGATTGGGATTAGAACCACTGTTCTCGGCACCGAAGAGCTGGTCGAGTTATATTTTAAAATATTTAACCCGGGAGAGGCTTCAGCCCCACACCTAGAAAATATCTAAACATGGCCTTTTTTTCACCTAAAAAACAAAAAATATCCACCACCGCCCCCATTCTGCCTGACCAAATATACGAGATGGGCAAGTTAGAATTGCGGGATATTATTGCCCCATCAGCCTTGCGAGTTTCTCCTAAAAATATCAATCTGGGTGAAAAAGTGGCTCGCACTTTGTTTGTTATATCCTACCCGCGCTTTCTCCATGAAGACTGGTTTTCACCGGTCATAAACCTAGATAAAGTGTTTAATGTGTCTATCTTTATTCACCCGGTCGATTCGGCTATTGTTTTAAGACAACTGCAAAAAAAAGTGGCCGAAGTTCAAAGCCAAATTACTAGTAAAGCGGAAAAGGGTTTTGTGCGCGACCCAATGTTGGATATTGCCTATGAAGATATTGAAAACCTACGCGACCAACTGCAACAAGCCCGAGAAAAAATATTTGGTGTTGGTTTATATATAACAATATACGCCAACAGCGAAGACGAATTAAATAAAACCGAAACCGAAATCAAATCTATCCTTGATGCCAAGCTGGTCTACCTCAAACCCGCTCTTTTTCAGCAAGCCGACGGCTTCCGAACTATTATTCCGACCGGCCAAGACATTTTAGGGGTCAACCAAAAGCTCAATTCTTCGCCCCTGTCTTCGCTTTTCCCGTTTATCTCTTTCGACCTAACTTCCAACAAGGGTATTTTGTACGGCATTAATCGCCACAACTCTTCGCTGGTGTTGTTTGACCGCTTTTCCCTTGAAAACTACAATTCAGTGGTTTTTGCCAAGTCTGGTTCGGGAAAATCTTACGCCACCAAGCTGGAGATTTTGCGTAGTATTATGTTCGGCACCGATGTTATTGTTATCGACCCCGAGCAAGAATATAAATTTTTGACTGATGCTGTCGGTGGCCGTTATTTCAATATTTCCCTAACTTCTGAACACCACATCAACCCTTTTGACCTACCATTTCCGCGTGAAGACGAGTCGCCAGCCGATGTTTTACGTTCAAATATCATTAACTTGGTGGGGCTAATGCGTATCATGTTGGGCGGTTTATCACCCGAAGAAGATTCAATTATAGACAATGCTATCACTGAAACCTATGCCTTAAAGGATATTACCGCTTCGACCGACTTTACCCAGAAGCCAGCGCCCCTGTTGTCAGACCTCGAGCTAGTGCTCGCCGGGATGGAAGGGGGAGAGTCGCTCGCCCAGCGCCTGGCTAAATACACCCAAGGGACTTGGTCGGGCTTTTTAAACCGGCCGACCAATGTCGACATCAATAAACAGTTTGTGGTCTTTTCGGTGCGAGACATGGAGGATGAACTCAAGCCAGTCGCCATGTATATTGTGATGCATCATATCTGGAATACTGTTCGGCGCAATCTTAAAAAACGACTTCTGGTAATTGACGAGGCTTGGTGGATGATGAAGGCCGATGACACCGCCTCTTTCCTCTTTTCAATGGTCAAACGAGGTCGGAAATACTATCTCGGGGTGGCTACTATTACCCAAGATGTGAGCGACTTCCTCAAAAGCCCTTATGGTACGCCAATTATTACCAACTCTTCGATTCAGATTCTCTTAAAACAATCGCCAGCTTCTATCGACTTGGTTCAAAAGACTTTTAATCTTACTGATGAAGAAAAATATTTACTTCTTGAATCAAATGTGGGGGAGGGAATCTTCTTTGCTGGTCTAAAAAGAGTAGCGATAAAGATTATTGCTTCGTATACCGAAGACCAGATTATTACCTCGGACCCATCGCAAATATTGGCCATCAAAAAAGCTAAGGAAGATTTCAAAAATAGCACTCAATAGTTTATGGACGATATTAGGCCACCCAGATCTTATTATAATAAACCTGAATCAGTTCATTCTGACTTGGAAGATTTGACTGAAGATTTAAACGAGGGTGATGAACAAAAAGAAGAGGGAGAAAAAACTAAAGAAAAAAAGGGTATTCCTTCAAAAATAAAAGATGCGGCAGTTAAATATATCACGGCATCTTGGAGCCGTGTTGATAACACAACAGCCCTTTTAATGATGATTTTTTGTTTATTAATAGACGGTTTACAAATTCTTTTAGCTGGGTTTGTAATTGGACTATTTATTAATTGGATGATTACCATCTTAATGTGGTTAACTATGTGGTTTTGGTTAAAACTTCACAATGTGTCTATGGTTGACTCTCCTTTAAAATTAACGGATTATTGTTTAACTCTCGCTATTGACTTTTTCCCAGGCACAGAATTAACTGCTTTGCTTAGCTTCCCCTGGACCGTTGGGATGTTTATAATGATATCATTGGTACGAATAGAAGATGTGACAGGAATAAATGTTAATATAAAAAGTATTAAAAAAGGAATGACTTCTGTTGGCAAATAATTAGAAATGAAAAATATATACATAATACTAAATATTCTTTTTCTACTTATTTTCTTTAATGTTTCATTTACTACGCCCGTTGTGGCCGCCGAGGTCGGCAATAAAATACTGTTTAGTATTAACCCAACCTCACCCGGGCCACAAGAAAACACTAGTGTGTCTATTAGGAGTTTTGCCGCTGATATTAAAAAAAGTTTAGTAATTTGGTATTTGGATGGCGTAGAATATGAGCGAGGATATAATCGATCGGTGATAGATTTTGTTACCGGTAAATTAGGGGAAACAACCCAACTTACAGCCGAGATTAGAAAAACTGGTCAAAAAACCCTAAAGGAGACTATCACAATTTTACCAGTAGAAATAAATCTATTATGGCGCTCCGATTCGTATCGCCCAGCTTTTTATCGCAGTCAACCACCAGTCAGCACTGGGTCAAAAGTAGAAATGACGGTGGTAGTGAACTTTAAAAACGAAGATGGTATAACCATCGACCCACAATCTTTGGTTTATAATTGGGAACAAAACTATCAGACAATTTCTTCTAGGTCTGGCATTGGAAAATCAAATTTTGTTTTTACCAAAAACCAAGGTGATGACAATATAAAAGTAATTATTGAAACAAAAAATGGTAAAGCAATTGGAGAAAAAAGTATTGTTATTTCCTCGGAAAAACCTATAGTTAGCCTGTATGAAGTAAAGCCAATTATGGGTGTAAACTGGACTCACGCGATAAATAACAAAGAGGTACTAGGCGGTGAAAAGCTGTCAATTAAAGCTGAACCGTATGGACTATTTTCTAAGAATTATATTGAAACTGGCACTTTTAACTGGACTATTAACAACAACAAAACTGGTGGCCAAGATGGTAATCCAGCCCTAACAACCCTTTTGTCTTCGTCACTAATAGGGAGGCAGGATATTAATCTAAGTTTAGATGTATCAAATAAATATTTACCAGCAAACCGAGCTGTTTTGAAAAGGATGTTTTTCATCGACAATGCCATAATTAAATTTTAAATTTTATGAAAAAACTTTTATTCTGTCTACTTTTGACTTCGACTATTTCCTCGGTTAGCCTGCCTTTTTATTATTTATACGCCGCCGAAACTCAAAATGGTTATGTTTTACTAGCTCCTAGTATTGTTGGTAAAGAAGGGGGCAATGTTACGGTTGGCCAAGATGGTGAAACTTTTACTTTTGGTGAATATTTAGAACAGATTTATATTACCGCCCTAATCGTGGCCGTAATTGCCACGATTGTCACTTTTGTTTATGGTGGTATAACTTATATTTGGCCAACTCCGGGAGCAAAAAGTGATGCTAAAACTAAAATGACCAACGCCATCATCGGCCTTATTTTAGCCCTAACTAGTTGGCTATTACTAAATACCATTAATCCAAAACTTACTATTATCGATGGTAGTATTTTTGGAGATCTAAAAAAAAGTGAGTCCGCGCCACCGGCATCAGAATAATCAAAGTCTATGAAAAAAACGATTATCATATCTATAGTGCTGGTACTAGTACTAATAACGGCTTTTTTAACTTATTTTAAATTTATTAGCGTTAAGCCACTTAGTAACCAAACTGCCCCCATCACTGATTCAATTTTTCCAACCATAAACTCAATCAAAGAAAGCGTTGGTAATATTTTAGGACTTGGTGATGAAAAAATTTCATTAGCCCCAGCAGATATTAAAACAATTGAAAGTGGTTCAATTAGAGAAATAAATCGCCTTCCCAGCCCGGGATTTATTGTAAATAGTGAAGCAACCTCAACCCTTATTTATTTTAATTTAGAAAATGGACTAATTGAAAGTTTAGAAACATTTGGTCGAGGTTTAGTGGCTAACCCTATATATAAATCACCCCTAACTGATGTGTACAACCTGACTGGGAATGTAAATAATAGTATTGCCACTTTATTGGTCGAAAGTTCTGATTTGACCGGAAACCAAAACAAAAAAATAATACGAGCAAATCTAAAAGATGATCTTGACATTAAACAACAAAATATTAAAACCGCATCTTCAATTGTCGTTGGAGAGGAAGGTGAATTTTACACGATTGAAGAATTGGGTTTAAAATCAGTTGTCTATGTATACACTAATCCACTGTTTTCTCGCCAAAAAGTGGTTAACCTACCTATTAACGACTGGGCTCTACAGGTAGTAAACAAGGGCCTCTTGGCGGTCACAACCCTGCCCGACGCTGAAACTAGAGGCTATTTATACCTAATTAACCTTTTAGATAAAAATGTTGATACGGGTTTTACTCCCCAAACCAACCTACAAACAAAAATAAGCCCTGATGGTTTAAATATCCTCTATTCTACTGGCAACAAAACTGAAAATAACTTGTTTGTTTCAGATAAAGAAAATAAAACTATTGTTCCAACAGCGGTAAATACTTTTGCGGAAAAATGTGTTTGGTCGTCGAATAGTAAAATAGTTTATTGTGCTGTTCCTAAAATGGAACTAAAGGGTAGCCATCTGCAAGACTGGCACCGCGGGGACATATCGTTTAATGATAAATTTGTCGCTGTTGATAGCACAACTGGGCTAGCTAAAGAATTGATTGACCCTGAAATATTGGGAACAAAAATAGACGCTATGAATTTAGTGTATATAGAATCGTTGGGGGCGGTTGTTTTCACCAATAAAACAGACCTGCATACCTACTTACTGGAAATAAATTAACTAAAAACCGCCCCAGCCTCGGCTGGGGCGGTTTTTAGTTACCTTTCCCAATTATTTTGTTAGCCTTTTGTCGAACCAATAATTCATGACCAATTCCAAACAAATTACCAGTCAGCCAGTACAAGGAAATGGCAATGGGAAATTGCGAGGCCACCACTGTAATAATAATTGGCATAACATATCTCATTTGCATATTCATACTGCGAGCAAAATCGGTTTGAAAACTACGTTCACCACCCTTGTCTGGGCTTGGTAGGGGAGGAAGGGTAAGTTTAATTTGAAGAAATTGGGTTAGCCCAACAAACAGGGCCATAGTATAACTTTTTTCCGTTAGTGGAATAAAACCAAAAAAAGTATGGTCAACTAAAGTTGGGCTTTGAACAAAGGGGTACAAGATATCCAAATTTAAAGCAAAACCCTTTGAAAAAACATAATACAAAGCCAAGATAACCGGTAATTGAATTAATAAAACCAAGAAACCAGAAAAAGGGTTAATACCATGAACTCGATACAACTCCATTATTTTACGGGCTTGTTCTTGTTTATCGGTATTGTAAATTTCTTTAAGCCGTTTGATTTCCGGTTCAATTTCCTTCAGCTTATGCTGGGTCTTCATTGATTTATGGTAGAGCGGAAGAAGAAGAAAACGAATAATTACTGTTAAAACCACAATCGCCAGCGCCACACTGTGTCCAGGTAAAACCCCTGATAAAAACACTAGGGCATTGTAAAGGGGTTGAAACAAAACTATATTAAAAATTTTAGAGATCATTGATGTCTAAATTTATAACTATCTAATAACACCGGCCGACTTTAATAAATAAACAATATCTTTTTCTAGATCTTTAAACAAGGTGGTTTTAAGACTATTTTTAGCAAAAAAAACTCCTTGAAAACCTCGATTCATTAGTCCTAAGTTTTTATTTATAATATAGCGAATCTGCCGTTTTAATTTATTACGATCACTAGCCAAATTTGCCACTTTATTTGAAACCACAATCGCAAAAGATAAAGACTGGTCACCAGACCTAATTTTTAGATTAAGCCCTGGGGACTGATAAGTACGGCCACTGGTAATTACAGCTCCGATATCAGTTTTCCGCAACCGATGTAGGCGCGGTAACATACAAATTAAACACTTAGGCGAGCCCGACCCTTACGACGACGAGCTAAAAGCACTTTACGACCACTGGTAGAGGCGCTACGCACCAAAAAACCATGGGTAGTGGCCCTCTTCCGCTTGTTAGGCTGATAGGTTTTTGACATAGCAGTTAGTCTACATCAAAAAATAAGACTTAGCAACTACTTACTTATTTTAAATATGAGATAATACTTATCCGGAAGTAATCCACTGGTTATCAACAATTTTTAAAGGTTTGTTATAAAAATCACCACTTCGTATAATAGGAACACTTGTTAGATTAAAATAACTTCTTTTTCAAAATATGGCCGATAATAAACAACTTTGGGAATCAGCGCTCGCCCAGATAGAATTGGGAATTTCCAAAGCCAATTTCGGCACTTGGTTTAAAAATACCTATATATACAAACAAGAAGACGGTGTAATCTTCCTAAGCACCCCTAATACATTTGTTAAAGATTGGTTAAAGACTAAATATCATAAGTTTATTTTAAAAGCCCTAAGGGATATTACCCCTGAGGTGCGAAACCTGGAGTATATAATTGTAAGAAGGGATGACCACCATAGGCCCCCAGAAGAGGCAATAACAAACATCAAAGCCCCAGGTAGTGATCTTGGTCTAAATGAACTTTATATTAACAAGGAGAGCAATTTAAACCCTAAATATACCTTTGATAGTTTTGTGGTTGGTTCTTTTAATGAGGTGGCCTATGCGGCGGCCCAAGCAGTTATAAAAAATCCAGGAATGAACTATAACCCGCTTTACATCTATGGCCTAACCGGGGTAGGCAAAACCCACCTCCTTCAAGCAATTGGCAATCATTTGAGTCGGTTAGGAACTTCTAAGCGGGTATTTTACATCACCTCAGAAAATTTTACTGTCGATTGTGTCAACGCTATTCTTAACAATAAAGTTAATCTCTTTAAAGAGAAATATCGAAAATATGACCTTATTATTATTGATGACATTCAATTTTTCTCAAACAAAGAAAAAACTCAAGAAGAATTGTTTCATTTGTTTAACCACTTTTATGAAAACAATAAACAAATCATTTTTTCCTCCGACCAGCCCCCTAAATACATTGAACACCTTGAAGATCGTCTCCGGTCGCGCTTTGAAGGGGGAATGATTGTGGATATCAGCCGACCAGACTATGAATCCCGCTTAGCCATCCTTAAAAACAAAGCTCGGGCCTTTGACCAACCGGTGGCCGAGGAGGTTTTGGAATATATTGCCTCGGTTATTCAAGAAAGTATCCGTGAACTAGAGGGAACGCTTAAATCTGTCATTGTTCAAGCCCAAGCCAAAAAGAAGGATATTGGTTTAAATGAGGTAAAAAATATCCTTAAAAACAATATAAAACCAAAACGATCTATCTCGTTTAAGGATGTAATAAAAATTATTGCTGAATATTATAATATAGAAGAAAAGTTCTTGTATGAAAAAACTCGCCGTAAAGAAGTGGTAAAACCAAGACAAATAATAATGTATATTCTTCGAGAAGACTTTAATACTTCTTACCCTTTTATTGGCCAAAAATTAGGTGGTCGTGATCATACCACTGTTATTCACGCGTATGAAAAAATTAAGCATGATATTAAGAGTGATTTACTTTTATCACAAGAGATTGAACAAATAAGATCACAGCTTTATAGTGGAACTTAATGGTTTTTAATGTGTGGAAAAGATAAGGGATAAATATAAAAATGAAAGGGGATGAATATTGGATAATTAAAAAACAAAAAGATATACCACTTTTATCAACAAGTTTATCCCCTAATAATTCACCCTTATTCACTAAAAATATTCCCAAGAATAAAGCAAAAATAAAGATATCCACTTGTCCACAAGCATAATAAGAAATATATTTATGAAAATAGAATGTCTAAAAAATAAATTACAAAAAGCAGTTAGTACCGCTGAAAGGGCCACCGCCCACAACCTTTCTTTACCAGTCTTACGAAACATTATATTAGTGGTGGAAAATAATAATTTAGTTATAAAAGCAACTAATTTAGAAATTGGATTGGAAATAACCTTACCGGTAAAAGTAATAAAAGATGGAATAGTTGCTTGTAACCCAGCTGTTTTGTCAGGTTTTTTATCTAACGTAAAAGATGAAGATAAAATTATTCTAGAATCAGAAAATGGTAATTTATCCATTACCACCGAATCACACTCGACTCTTATAAAAAGTGAGGATCATGAGGATTTTCCAATAATACCTAAAATTATTTCAAATAAACCATTAATTTTAAAAAATAATGAACTTACAGGTGGTATAAGAGCAGTTATTTATTCAGCGGCGGTTTCCGATATAAAACCGGAAATATCTAGTGTTTATATGTATAGTAAGGATGATAGGCTTTATTTTGTGGCCACCGATTCATTTCGTTTAGCTGAAAAAAATATTTTACCTAGTCGTAAACCAGAGAGTTTGGTTCCTTTAATAATTCCATTTAAAAATGCTAGCGAAATAGTCAAAGTTTTTGAGACCGAAGATGTTGATATAACTATTCACTCAGACGGTAATCAACTTTCTTTGGTGGGTGGGGGAATACATCTAACCTCTCGTTTAATCGATGGTGTTTATCCTGATTATAAACAAATAATGCCAAAGGATTTTTCCACAACCGTTTCTATTTTAAAAGACGATATCAGCCAGGCTTTAAAAGTTTCTAATATTTTTTCTGGAAAGTATCACCAAATAAAACTTGATTTTATACCTGACAAAAAACAAATTGTTATTTATTCTGAATCAGCTGAAATTGGCCGTAATACTACAGTAGTAGAAGCGCAAATAGACGGCCCCTCTTTCTCTGCCAACTATAATGCTCGTTATATTTTAGAAGCTTTTCAGTCTATTACTTTTAGTGAAATAACCATTGGGGTCACCGAGCCTAATCGGCCAATGTTGGTTAAAGGAAAAGGCGATACAACATTTTCTTACATTGTAATGCCGGTTAATCGCTAACAAGATGAATCCCGTTAGAGGTCGCGGACACTAAATCAAGTTTTAGTATGAAAAACCAAATTATTAACAAACTAAGTTATGGTACAGACAGGGACCAACCGTCCGTGTCCTACCTCTAACGGGATGAATAACCTTGGTGGTTTTTTAAATAAGTATGTTCACCTTATTGGTGCTAGTGAAAAGACTAAAAAAATTATTGTGGCAGAAATAAACAATATATTAAAAACAAAACTAAATATTAGTCAAATAAAAATTTCTAAAAATATAATCAGAGTTACTGCCCCTAGTTCGATTAAGGCCGATATTTTTATTAATAAAAATAAAATAATCCAGTCTATTAAAGGTAGGCTGGATAATTTTATTATTTTAGATATTAAGTAATTAGTTTAATTTAACTCGAAGTTTAGTAGAATCTTCGTCGGAATTATTAGTTGAACTATATCCGACCACTTTTACAATATTATTTTCTTTCAATCCCTCAATATCCCTTAGAACAAAAGAAAAACGAAATGGTCGGCGTGAGATTGTTCCCAATAAAACATTGTTTAAATAAAATTCAACTTTTTTTACACCAGTTGAACGGTCCAAACTAATAGTAACAGTGTCATTTTGTTTATAATTGCGGTTAAAGTCTTGTATTGACACACTTAACTTTTCATCACTATTTTCTTCTAGATTTTCGTTTGGGATAACAATTGGAGAAATAATATTTCCCGCCCAAGCTCTAACTGGTACTTCCCAGTTTTGATACTGAGGGTCAATCGCTGGGTTATCTGGAATAGGGCCACGGGGATTGTCTTTGTCGACCCAGTGCAAAATATCATGGATTTCTCCATTAGAGTTATTGTCTGAATCACCAAACAATGTTTCCAAGAGAGGATCGGGTGAGCTACCCAACCAGACGCCTCGTAGGACTGGTTTTAACCCTTCAGGAGTGGGTTCGGGGGCAATAAAGTATTCCACTGGTTTATCGGTCAAATATTCTTTAATGAAAGCGTTCCAAAGTGGGGCCACAATAACCCCGGCTACTCGTTTGTCCATCGGTGAGTTGTTGTTGTTACCCACCCAAGCACCCACAACCGCACTGGGGGTGTAACCAACAATCCAACCGTCACGATAGTCATTGGTTGTACCGGTTTTTACGGCGACTTGTCGACCGGGAACATTAAGAGGAGAGTTGGCACCAAAAATTGGTGAACGGGCGACATTATCGGAAAGAATACTCGATATCATGCGGGCGGTGTTGGGGGGCAAGACCTGGGAACTTTTTGACTCAAATTTTTCCAAAATCTTTCGATCTTGATCGCGAATTTCAAGAATTGGAGTTTTTTCGTTTTTAACACCATCATTAGCAAAGACACCATAAGCGCTTGCCATATCAAGCAAAGTAACTTCTCCACCACCCAACACTAGAGCTAAACCATAACGTTTGTAATCGAGCAGGGTGGTAATACCAAGTTTTCTGGCGGTATCAAATGAATCTTTTATACCAGCTAAATATAAAACTTTAACCGCTGGAATATTACGAGATTGGGCCAAAGCGTTACGAAGGGTAATTGGACCAACATTGCTACCATCATAGTTGTTTGGGTGATAACAAGTTGTTCCTGATACCAAAGGAATATGGGAGGGACTACAACTAGAATTGAATTCGGTCTCAAGGTCAAACACTACTGTATCAGCAGTGTAGCCTTCGTTAAAAGCGGTAGCGTACACAAATGGTTTAAAAGCCGAACCTGGTTGGCGTCTGGCAGTGGTAATGTTAAAATTCCCCTCATTTTCCATATCAAAATAATCAATCGATCCAACCATGGTTAAAATCTGGCCAGTTTGAGGGTCTAAAACTATCATACCGGCGTTACCAGCTTGATAGTTAGTTCGGTTTTGTTCACCAAATCTTTTCACTATCTCCTCGGCTTTTTGTTGGGTTTCCCAGTCGAGAGTAGTAATAACCCGAAGGCCACCATTGAGAACAGTTTCAGGCCCATATTTTTCTTCTAATTGATCGAGAACATAAAAAACAAAATGAGGAGCTTTTATACTTCGGTTGTTGGGTTTAGCAAAAAGAACCTCTTCCACGCGAGCGACTTTATATTCATCAGCGGTAATAAAACCCTGCTCCTTCATTCTTAACAAAACCAAATTTTTTCTTTCTTCTAATTTGTCGGTATGGCTACCGTAGGGTGATAAATAACTTGGAGCTTGAGGTAGAGCGGCTAAATAAGCAGATTCAGCCAGAGTAATATTTTTAGCTGATTTACCAAAATAGGCTTTTGATGCCTCCTCAATACCATACAAACTACCACCGTATGGAATTTCATTGAGATAAAGCTCAAGGATTTGATTTTTAGTTAATTTGCGTTCGATTTTAATAGCCAAAATCCACTCCTTTATTTTACGAGTAATTTTTTTGTCTTGGGTTAGTAGGGTGTTTTTTATAACTTGTTGGCTGATGGTCGACCCACCCTGTTCTAGCCGTCCGGTGTTTATATTTACTAATACTGCTCGCAATATGGAAAGTGGTTCAATGCCATAATGGTGGTAAAAATTAGAGTCTTCGATGGCAATAGACGCTTTTTCGGCATGATCAGAAATTTGAGATAAGGGAATAACTGTGCGGCGAATTTGGTCGTGGGCGTTGTATAAGAGGACTTTACCAGTACGATCGTAAAGTTTTGTTGATTCGGCGATTAAACGGTTTTCGTAAGAGCCGAAATCGGGGATTTGAAGGGTAAGAATCCACAAAATAACCCCACTTCCAATAATGAGGGCGGTGGCAACAGCAATTTGTAAGAATTGCTTAGAGGAACGCCTAAAGCGTGCCATTGTTTTTTTCATCTGTCTATACTAACACAGATAGGTTCAACAAGTAAGTGCAACACTCCTGTAGAATAGGAGTATATGAAAT
>CAYHFD010000006.1:0-6549 GCA_964355855.1 uncultured Candidatus Saccharibacteria bacterium
AATATCGGAGATTGTCTAATTGTTAAATTGAGTTAATTGTAGCAAGGGGGAGGAGAGAAAAAAAGAGTATATGTTTAAAGTTTGGGTACAAAGCAAGACCCCGCGGCCGGAGGCCGCGGGGTCTTGCCAATAACAATGAAACCAATACCAATTTATTCTTCTGCTTCGCTGTCTTCACTTGCCGTACTAGCAGGGGTAACTACCGACACTTCACCACTAGACTGCTTGAGGTATGAAACAATCTGAGCAATCGCGTCACTGTTTTGAATGGCCAACGCTCGTGTCTGGTACACCATATAGGCATGAGCCAAAAACACCGCAAAAATAATACCAAGAATAAAAGCGGTGACTACACTTTTATTTTTAAAGACTGAAACTACTGCTACCATATTTGAAATTTTAGCTATTAATATTACCAATTATATCCTGTTTAATGGGGTTCTTTCAATTCATTTTCACTTAAAGTTGTTGATATCATTGGTTTAGTGTTTTTCCAAATATAAAATACAAGCAAAGCGTAAACAACTAACACTAGCAATAATGAAATTTGTGGCACGGTAACACTAGCCATCGGTAAAGCTGAAAATATTTTTACCACTAAAAGTTCTGCCGCCAAGAAAAAGTAGGCTATAATCGCTACTGTTTTAGAAACCACATAAGACACAAAGCCAAAGGCGCCGGTGATAAAACCCAAAAACATAGTAACTGGTACCAATGGCACTATCAACAAATTAGTCGGTAAGGACACTAAACTTACTTCGCCTATTTGGTAAAATAACCAAGGCAAGACAGCCACTTGAGCTGAAATGGTGGTGGCCACAATACCGCGCACACCAAATCGTTCTGTTACCAAACCTAATTTGTTTTCCATAATCGGTGATAAATAAATCAATCCTAAGGTAGCAATAAACGATAGTTGAAAACCAATATCATAAGCCAAAACATAAGGGTTAACCGCTATCATGATTGCCCCCGCCAAACCTAAGGCCAGTGACGCGCTGTAAATCCGACCAGTATAACGAGCAAAAATAGCCAAAATGGCCATAATCGAGGCCCTAATAACCGTTGCCCCACCACCAACCATGACCGCAAAAATGATAATACCAACTACCCCAGCCACCAGACTAAAACTAAAAGACAAAAACGTGCCAAAGAAAATAATCAGGGCCTCGGCTACGATCGTCATATTGTAACCAGACAAAACCACTAAATGTATAACACCGGCTCGCCGAAAAGACTCAGTCAAATTTTCACCCAAGCCCCGCCTCTCGCCCAACAATAGGCCAGCCATCAGGGAAGAATGTGGCTCTGGTAATACCAAATTTAATCTATCGGTAAAATTATCTTTAACTTTAAACAACCAAGTTAGAAAAATATTTCCCTGTCCGCTGGCGGTTATCTCGACCCAAGCAAAAGATATTTCATGTCTGATTCCCCTAACTTTTAGATAAGAAATATAATTAAATTCACGACCAGAAGCGGTAGAAAAATTTTCTGGCCGAGCAAGTTGGCCCGACACTTTTACCACATCACCATAAGTAAGTTTTTTATAGGGAGAAGTAGAAACTAAAAGTTTGGTTTTGGTATCTTTAATGGCCACCACCAACCGGGTACTAGTGTCTCTTTCGTCGGGCATTTCCACAATCTGCCCCTCAACCGTAACCTTCTCTCCTATTTGTTTATCTAAGTTTATATTTATAACTCCGAAAGTCTGAAATCGCCATAACCCCAAACTAACACCCACCAGACTTAGGGCCAGCCAAAGATATAAATTAAAATTACGTCCCCTGACCAAAAACAATAAAAATAATATTAAAGCCAAAACTAATAAAAACTGATTAAAATTTTCTCCCCAAATTGGTAAGGGAGCAAATAAAATGCCTAAACAAAAACCGCTGACTAAAAACATGAGGGAACGCCGAACAAATGTTAGTCTAGCTTCCATTTTTTAATTTTACCCCCTAAAAACAACCTCCGCCAATTATGTTTTTAGAGACTAGGGAGCGCGACCTGCCCGCTCGTGCCTTGCATGGCAGGCGGGCAGCGCGAAACAACTTACTGGATTTTAATTAGCCTCATCCATTGCTTCATTGGCTAGCTGGTCCGCCAGCTCGTTTTGCTCGCGCCGGATTTCCGTAATTTTAAAATTAGGAAAATCAGTCTTTAACATTTCTTTAATCTTGGTGTGATAGACGCGCAATCTCTCCTCTTTCACCTTATATTTTCCCGCCAGTTGGCGGGCAATCAGCTCAGAATCAACGCGCAATTCTACCTCGGCCGATTTTATTTGGGCGACGCTAAAATTTTTCTTGATTAAATCCAAACCCAAAATCACCGCCTGATATTCAGCTTCATTGTTGGTCGTTTTCCCGATGTATTTTGAGGCGGTGGCGACCACTTTTTTATTGTCAGCAAAAATTACCGCCCCAATCCCCGCCGGCCCCGGATTTCCCCGTGCCCCCCCGTCGGTGTTTAAAATAATCATCATGGACAAAAGTATAACATAAGAAAACTCCCCCTAGAGATTAGCCTCGGGGGAGAAATAAAATAATTAGCGGAGAAGGCAAACCAGTCATGCGGGTTGCCGAAATTCGACAGCCAGTCCAGGTTCGCTTCGCGCTTCGCGCCGTTCCACCAGACGTTCGCCGCCTGCCGGTTACCGTCGAAGCTATGTATGGAGCGCCACCCGTGCCACTGCCCCCAGTAGGCCTTGTGCCGAACCAAAGGCTGAATTTTATGCCGGACCTCGAAGTCCGCTAGCGCCCCAGACCGAGTGATTTCATTTTTTGAAACGCTTACATGTCCACTCCGTCTGAAGCCGTAACCGCAGACGCTCTCGGCGCATGGGCGCTGGATTCGGGAGCCGGAAGCCGTAACCGCCGGTAACTTTTCCCCTACTACCGCTATGAATTTTAATTTTAAAAATGAAAACCGCCAAGCCCGTGTTCGGGCTTGGCGGAAAACAAAGGTCCAAAGGGTCTAAGGGCTAGACCCAAAAGACCAAAGTTTACAGTGTCAACAATTCACTCGCGGAGAAGGCAAACCAGCCATGCGGGCTGCCGAAATCCGACAGCCAGCCCAGGCCCGCACCGCGCCCCGCGCCGCTCCACCAGACGTCCGCCGCCTGCCGGCTACCGTCGAAGCTACACTCGGTTGTTCCCGTGAGCCACATCGGATCAAGACCAAGCTCCCGATGAAGATTCGGGTAGTGTTCACCGACGGCAAACACTTGGCGAGGAACGGTTGGGGACAAGCAGTTTTTTTTGCCCCAAGCGATAGCCTTGCCCCAGCTTCCGTTTTCAGAAAAATTGAGAAGGACGAGATTCTCCTCGCGTTGGCCCACGCCGGTCGGTGGATAGAGATCGCCCACTTCCCAGATGTTGGAAGATTCCGAGGTGTTGGGGTCAGCCGCCGTGACCGCTTCTGGCCACGGTCGGTCGAGGGTTACCGGCACGGTAAGACGATGAAGCCGGCCACCAGGGGGCGGGGTAAATTGGCGATCGATAATAATCCGCTCCCCGGCGAGCTTGGCATCCATAAATCTGGCAAGACTTGCCTGCCAATCCTGCCATTGTGCTCGAGTGATTCCTTTCGCTCGCGCCACCCGCGCTGAATCTCTCCCTTGGCTATCGGTCACGAGTTTCTCGCTCATGACAATCTCCTTTCGTTTTTTGGCTATGACCAACTCTGGCACTAACCAGCTTCGGCCATCTCCAGACAATTTTTACCTTTCACATTATATCAAATACTCTGTCTCAAGTCAACTATCCGCAACCTTAGTTCTGGTCGATTTTTGAAAGTAGATTTTTCCACATTGGCAAGCAGTTCTACCCGCCGGCCGGGGGCTAGGTTGACTCCAGTCCAAATATGGCCCGCATCATAAACTAAATCAGTTCCCGCATCGCAAGCGAAGAAAGCGATGGCAGATATTTTATTGTCATCATCATCTTTAAAAATTATCTCCACATGTCCCCCAGTTTTACCAAAGGCTTTAGCCGAAACAATGGCCAAATTTTCGAGCCAAAATACCGGCTTGGGAAAATCTAAACCATACGGACCAATCTTTTCAATTTCTTTTTGCAGCGCCCAATCAATATCGGACAAACTAATTTTCATATCCGCCTCCTCTTCCTCCACTACTACGGTTTTGTTGGTTTTTTTATAGGCCTCCAGCAGTTTATTTTCCAATTTGGCCAGATTGACAGCCGGTAGAGAAAAACCACCCGCAAAAGCGTGCCCGCCAAAATCGCGGAAAAATTTGGACCTGCCCGCCTGGCCTTTTAACTTGTGGCCGGCGGGCTTATTGGCCAGACTCATCAGCTCTACCACATTGACCTGCCCGTCCGACCGGCACGAGCCCTTGATTTCCCCATTGCCATTTTTGGCCCAAACAAAAACCGTCCGCCCATATTTTTCACTGATCCGCGCGGCCGCGAGTCCCAACACCCCCAAGCCCCAATCTTCGTCACCAATAACTAAAACTTCTGGCCAATCTTGACCAATATATTTTTTTTCGGCCAGTGCTAAAATATCGATCACCTGGCTGCGACGCTCTTGGTTACGACCCTCTAAATCAGCCGTAATTTGGCGCGCTTCGGCCTCTTTCGTAGTCAGTAATAAATTAAAAGCCTCCATCGCATGCGACATCCGCCCAGCCGAGTTTATCCGGGGCCCAATCATAAAACCAATATCTTCTTCGTTGATATATTCCCGTTTTAATTTTAAGACTCGAAAAAGTTCAAGGAGGCCTAGCCGATGGGTCATCCGCAACACCATCAAGCCAAACTTGGTCATGGTCTTGTTTTCCCCCGTCATTGATACCATATCCGCCACCGTGGCTATCGCCACCAATTCGAGTAACCACTTTTCCCAGCCAACCCTTATTTCTGCAAAATTGCCGCGTGCAATAAGCGCCTGCACCAGTTTGAAAGCCACTCCCGTTCCACAAAGATGTTTATACGGATACTGACAATCCTTCCGCTTAGGGTCGATCACCGCTATCGCCTTGGGCAATTTGGCTGGTGGCAAGTGATGGTCAGTGACCACCACCTCAATCCCCAGTTCACCCGCTCTTTTTATTTCCGTCAAATTAGAAATACCACAATCGACAGTTATAATTAGCTGAACTCCATCCGTCTTAAATTTTTCTACCGCCATCACCGACAAACCATATTGTTCATTGTGACGATGAGGAATATAAACACTAAAATTTTCGTAACTAATTTGGCGGAAAAACTCGGCCAACACCGCCGATGCCGGCACCCCATCGGCATCATAGTCACCAAAGATTAAAATATTTTCCTTATTTTTTATAGCTTTCAGTATCCTTACCACCCCCTTGTCCATATCTTTCATTAAAAACGGGTCGTGGAGATGCTTGATGTATTCGGGTAAAAAAATTTCTTCTATTTCTTCTCTAGTTTTAACCCCGCGGTTTTTTAGAATAGCCGTCGCCACATCTTTTAGCCCCGAAAATATATTCCCTTTGGCCTTATTGGTTTTAATCCGCCACGCTTTTTGCATCGGAATATTATAGCATTTTGACCCCCGCCCCCCCTTTTTTTTGCTAAAGCCCGACTAGAGACAAAACACGGACCAAGTTTAAAAAATCATTTTGAAAAGTAGCGCATTCTTTCATTACCCGTATTTATTGACAAAACATTATAATGTGCCAGTATAATATTCAGATGCTGTGACAAAGCGGAATGCCTAGTCTTGACAGCAAGACAACAACCTAGGGGTCGAAGCGGAATGCTAAGATCTCGAAAAGTAGCGGAATGCTACAAGGAGTACACGATGAAATTGAATAACGAGACGGAGAGAGTTTTGGAAAAAGGTGGTCTTGGATGGATACTTTCTTTCATTCCAGACCACGCGAAGGAGTACTTTGTGGAGTTGATTGACCTGAACACCCTAAGCCTTAAAGCCAAGGGTCACCAGTCTGATTATGTCGGCTTTCATGCCGAGACCAAAGTCCTTTTGTTTGGACGAGGGGGAGAGTTGCTCGGAGAAGTCGGCGGCATCCAAGAACGGATTGTGTGGGTCACTGCACCAACTTGGCGCTGGCCGTTCCTTAAGAAGATTGAGAAGAACGAGACATATTATAGCCACAAAACAGTCGAAGAGGCTTTGCTTGAATTAGAGAGGGCCGCCGAGGTTCGCTTTATTGTGGATATACCAACAAGGCGGTGGAGTGGAGACCAAAGAGTCACGATCTATAAGTTACGAAACAGCGACCCGAACTTGAAAGCCCGGCTTCAACGAAAGAGTGAGGAAGCTATCAGCGAGCTTCAGGAGGTGTTGGAGGCTTAGATCTCGTGACCCAAAGAGTTTGCTGTTCTGTATTACTGAACAGTTGGGGCCAATGTCATGGCCCCATTTTTAATTTCAGAGCGTAAAATTTTAGTTTTTTAATCATCTTCATATATCCCCGGATCCTCCCCGCCAAAAATTTATAAACCAAATTTAAAAAAATTTTGCGGGACAGAAAAACATTTTCTATATTTAAAAAAAAGAAAAATTCATATTTTTCAAAATAATAGCAGGTGA
>CAYHFD010000006.1:6559-29361 GCA_964355855.1 uncultured Candidatus Saccharibacteria bacterium
TCTTGCCATATTTTTATTTTAATTTCTTAAAATTTTTTTTTTTTAATATTTTTAATAAACCCCCCGGATCCCCCCCCAAAATTTTTTAAACCCATTTTTTAAAATTTTTGGCCGGGACTGATCCACTTTTGCTATAGTTAATAAATGGAAAATTGCATCTTTTGCCAAATAGTCGCCGGTGAAATACCCGCCCACAAAGTGTACGAGGATGAGCATTTTTTAGCTTTTCTTGATATAAACCCACAGTCTGTTGGTCATGTGCAGGTCATTCCTAAAAAACATTATCGCTGGGTGTGGCAAGTACCAAACGCTGGCGAATATTTCGAAATTGCCAAAAAAATTGCCCTCGCCCAGCAAAAAGCTTTCGCGACCGACTTCATCTTATCTAAAATTGTTGGCGAAGATGTCCCCCACGCCCATATCTGGCTCGTTCCCGACTGGAATATTGCCGGTGATAAACAAGATTTTGCCGGAAATAAGGAAAAAATAATAAAAGAAATCTAAGAAATCTAAAAACCCGCCCGCGCGTACGCGCGGGCGGGTTTTTAGATTGGTCTATTTTTCCAAAGCCCTTACCCCCGGCAGGGTGCCTTTGACGATAAACTCGAGCATCGCCCCACCTGACAGCGAGACATAGTTTATACCCGACAAAAGGTGAGCATGTTCAAGCGCCGCCACCGTGTCACCCCCACCGACAATTGAGTACGCGGACGACTTGGCAATCGCGCTAGCGATTTCCTCTGTCCCCCGGCCAAACCCTTTCTCAAAATTACCGACTGGCCCATTCCATAAAACAAACCTAGCTTTACTGATTTTTTCTTTTAATAAAGCAACGGTTTCTGGACCCGCATCTTGAATATTATCTTGTTTTCTAACCGCCTCGGGTCTTTTAGTTACTCGTCCATCTTTAGTTTTAACTACCACATCGATCGGCAACTGAATTTTTTTATCTTTCAAAATCTCGGTCAACCCTTTCACCCCCTCATCAACCAATGATTTACCAATTTCATAACCAAGTTTACGCCAGAGTGAGTGAGCCAGAGCTCCGCCGACAAACACCAGATCCGCTTGGGGTAAAAGTTTTTTTATCACCGGCAACTTAGTTTCAAACTTGGCGCCCCCTAACACAACCACAAAAGGGTGCGGTGCCTTGAAAGCCCGACTTAATTCCTGATATTCCTTAACAAAAGCCAGTCCCGCAAAGCTCGGTAAATATTTTGGCACACCGACAATCGAAGCGTGAGCGCGGTGTGAAGCCGAAAAAGCATCGTTGACATAGATATCAGCGAGGCTCGCTAAGCGCTTGGCAAACCCGCGGTCATTTTTTTCTTCTTCCTCGTGACGACGGATATTTTCCAACAACATAATCTGGCCATTGGACATTGTTTTAAATCGTTCTTCAGCAAAAACAATCTTAGAAAAACCAATTTTAATATGTGGCTCTAGGGCCAGCGCGATTGGCACTAAAGATTCAGTCCCAGCGCGTCCTAAGTGGGCTAGCACTAGGACTTTGGCCCCCCGTTCAGCTAAATATTTTAAAATCGGTAAAGCCGACAACAGACGGCTGTCATCAGTAACTTTTCCTTTTTCAATTGGCACATTAAAATCGGTTCGCACTAAAACAAATTTCCCCTTCAAATCTTTTGTTTTTAAATCTTTAATTGTTTTAAAAGGCAGTTTAGTCATCCCGTTAGAGGCCCGCCTGCCATCGCCTAAAGCGCCAACAGTGGACTAGGTTATTAATTAATAAATCAACCATATTCATTGTAAATATCACTTGTAGTGCTCTGGCTTTGGCGGGCAGGTAGGACACGGACTTTTTGTTCCTGCCTGTACCATAAATTAGTTGGTTAATAATTTGGGTTTTCATCGTGAAATTAAATTTAGTGTCTCTGCCTACCGGCAGGCAGGCGTGACCTCTAACGGGATCATTTAACTTTGTCGGCTATTTGTAAAATTTGTTTAAAATGTTCAGGCACTAGCGACTCTCGCCCCACCAACAAACCATCGGCCCGACCCTCGGTTAAAATCCCGGCGGCATTTTTCACATTGACCGAGCCACCATACAAAACCGGTAGGGCCAAAGCCAGCTCATTGCCAGCCAGTCCGGCAAACACTTTGCGAATAAATAAGGCATTGTGCAAAAAATTATCAGGGGTATCGGCCACATGATCCTCGGTGCCCACCGCCCATACTGGCTCATAAGCAATCATAATTTCACTATAATAACTTTTTTTCAAATCACCAAGACAAGCGCCAATTTGGCCACGTAAAAAATTTAAATAATCACCATGAGAATCTCTTTTTTCTTCGCCAACACAAATGATTGGTTTAAGACCCGCTTTAATAGCCGCTTGGACTTTTTCTCTGACTATTTTGTCATTGTCCCCCGCCCGCCGTCTTTCCGAGTGGCCCACCAAACAATAGTCAGCCCCACTATTTTTAATCATCTTAACCGAAATTTCTCCGGTATGTGGACCTTCGGCCACCGGATAGGCATCCTGACCACCCCAAAATATTTTTTTAGACGGTCGTGACGGAATAAGTATTGGTAAATAAATAGCCGGTGGGCAAATAATAGTACGGGTTTTAGTTAGTTTAATAGCAACTTTTTTTGTAGACACGCTTAAAAGTTTCGCCTCACGAGGCGAACTGGGGTTCATTTTCCAATTGGCGACCACTATCTTACCGTACATATCAAACAGTATAACACAACGATTTATCCCCGCCGACGCACTATAGCAATAGCCTCATTTAGGTCTATTTTACCAAGCACCGCTTGGGTAAAAGCCTCTTCGCCTAGCGACAAATTCCCATTATTTCTAGCTTGTTTAACTATTTCTTTCGAAGTTTTAAGGTCACGAATCATGGTTTCTACCACCTTGTCGACTACCGCCACCTCTGACACATAATAGGCTGGGGCCAGCAGCGGATTATCGGTCACAACAGCCCGTCTGGTTTTAAATTTGCCCATTTCCAAAGTCGAATCGGGTAAAAAACCTAAACTGTCGGCGATTTTATTCATATCAATAAATCCCGACAAATCTTTTAGTTCCTCTGGACTTAATTTGGCCGGGATAAAATGGGCCGACAAAGCTCGCACCCCCTCTACCCTTAGAAAACCTCTGGCAACGATTGATAATATATATGAATCTCCAGCCAGTTTTAACGCCTTGGATATTAAATCTTCTAAACCGGACGAGGCGACACCAACAAAAACCGCCAACCCACGCGCCGCCGCCACCACCGCCAGGGCCATAGTTTCTGGCTTATCTATTTCATCAATAATTAACACATCAAAATCTTGGGGCAACAATCGACGCAAAGTTTCGGCGGGAGTAAGACTGTGATCAGGGCCAACCAGCACTTGTTCAACGTGGTTTAAATAACGTTCACATTTGTTTTCCAACATTAGCACCGACTGGCCATTGGCCACCGCCTCACTGGCGATAGTATAAAAAAGTTCCTTGATGGTCTCAATATTAGAACCGGTAATCGGCACCAGTCCCCCTTTGCGTAAAGTAATATCTATTAGATCCAAAGACTGGCCCCACAGCCCAATATCGGCCAGTGTTCTTTCACTATTTTGACCCAAGCGCGAAAAAACCACCCGCTTTGACAAATCTGTCCCGTGTTTAAATATTGGTTCATAGGAATAGGGTTTAAAAATTTCTGCTTCAGTTGAAGCTTCAAACAAACGTTCGCCAATAAAAGGGTTGGTCGACAAAGCATCATACAGTGAACCACCAATACGATAACGAACCAGGGTTTCGGTGGGTGTAACTTCCAAATGGACCCGACTGGCTTTGTTTAACCTGGCTTCAGTAAAAAGTAAGGTTACTATTTCCGTTATTTGGGCTTCGCTTTTTTCTTGTTTTAAATTTTCTCCCAGTCGTCTTAATGGCTGTCCAAAACGATTTTTAAGTTCATCTTGATAACCAAGAATTAGCCGGCGCACCAGCGCCTCGGATCCCAAACGAGGATAAACTTGATTGGCCAGACCTAAAATATCTTTTGCTTTGGCAATTTGGGCCAAATCAAGACCAATCACCTCTAGTCCAGTCTGTGTTTCCTGAATCGCGATACAATTGTGAGCGCGGGCCACCGGCTCTGGGATACGCGCCAAAACAGTGTATGGCACTTTGTCAGCCAATTTATCGATAAAAGGTACACCCGAAGCGCGCGCCTCGAGCCGACGCAAATCGTCGCCCGAAATCAGGCCGGTGGCCAAGATTCTTTCCGACAAAGATATGCCTTTGTTTTTTGCCTCTATTTCAAGTTCGTCTAAAACTGCCCGATCGGCAACGCGCGAAGATACGAGTAATTCTTTTAGAGCGGAAGTATCAATAAACATTTGTAAATATTATAACAGATGCGCCCTAATATTTTAATAAGATTATTAACAATTAAGACCTTTAAAATTTAGAAATTATTTAGCAACAAATTTTATAAAAAGTTTCCCAATGTCAAGGTGACACCTTGACATTTGACATTGAGAAATTAATCCTCCCCGCCAATCGTTAGCCAGTCATTTATAAAACTATTAAAATCTTGCTTATCTTTAAAATAATCAGGGAAATTTTTGTTCTCCAAAATAGTGTTTTCAGGCGAGGTTTGACCAACGTAATATAAATAACTGGAGAAGCGATAATTTTCCAAAAATATTTTGGCTTGATTCGGATTTTTAATTTTTTTTCCGCTCCAGCTTTCTGGATCGCGGACTTTCACTGGATTTAGATGTATATAGGCGAACAGATATCGTAAATAATCATCATTACTTATATGTTGGGCTCGAAATGGTCGCTCGAGAAGTGAACCCGTGCGTTCATGTCTTTTGTTAAAATACATAGAATAGCCAGTGTTTAATTTTTGCATAAATGAACTTATACCTCCTCTGGTTTTTTCATAAACGAGCAGATGAAAATGATTAGGCATTAGGCAATAGGCACCAATATCAATCAATGTTTCCCCCCGCGGTAATGTAAAAATTCGATTATTGCTACCATTCTTTTCCCAATAATCACTTAGATGAATAGTCATAGAAGCATTGGCAGCATAAAGCAGAGCGAGAAAACGTAGCCGGTCTGATTCATTATAAAAAATTTCTTTTTTATTATTACCACGTTGATAAATGTGATAGTACTCACCGGTGGCAAAATATAAATTGCGATTACCCATAAGGTCTAATATTTGGGGGCTATTAATTTACTGACTCTGGCTGAAGCTACTATTGATAGTATTATATTAAATATTAACAACAAATGTCAAGGTGTCACCTTGACATCTTCCTCTGTCAAAAAACTATACCGATGTTGGAATAAAAAAACTTTTGTCCGTTAATTGAGCCTCAGCAAAAACGCAACCCAGTTGATAACTATCGATTACCTTCGTTGCGTAATATAAGTGTCAAGGTGTCACCTTGACATTGGGTGAGAAATAAAAATCCCCGCGTGAGGCGGGGATTTTTGGTGATAAATTAATTTGTTTTACCTTTTACTTATTGTCTACCACCACCCTACACATTATCAATATTTTAAAGAGCCGTGGAACAAATAGCAAAACATCTTATCTGCATATTAACCAGTCCCTGTCCAGTAGGCGTGACACATTCCCAAGCATATTTACCATTTTTAGTTGTTGGATATGTCCACAAGGAACCCTCCAGACCAAAAGCAATGGCAGCGTCGGATCTTTCTATTCTTCCACCGCCACTTACAACACTCTCACCGTCATTACACATAACAGTCTGGGTTGTACCGCCATCAATTATTTTTATCTCCTCTTTCTTATAAAAAGAAGCCGTAGGTTTTAGCCAAGTAGCATTACCAGTAGCATTAGAAGTCAGTACTCTTCCAGCCCTTGGCTCACCACCAGAAATTTTAACTGTCCCAGTAATAAGTACGTTGCCTTGTAAATCAGTATTACCTAAAACATTCAACTTAGTACTAGAGTCAATAGTCGCAGTTCCCACTGAAAGCCTACCGTTTCCGACAATAACATCCCCGTTATTCTTAAGTGCCAATCTGATAGCCCCATTGTAAAAATGAAAATCGCCAGTATTTTTCATCCCCACATTCCACCATTTATTCGGTGTTTTGAACATAATCTGAGCTTGCTCATCGACTATGCTCGGATCATCACCAACTTCAATCTTAACATTGTTATATTTATTTCTAAGAATCTGTAGAGATGTATTGGCATTAGTGTCAGGTGTATTAGTACCAATCGCCACCGTACCGTTTTGGCGATAAATGCTACCACTTGGACCCGCGGTCCACGAGTTAGCACCGGTGCCACCATTAATAATTTCCGTTATAGGTTTACAACTTCCAACACCACTACACAGGTTAGTGGCAATCAAGTTTTGAGCAAAAACATTTTTCCACCGCAGGGCCGAGCTTCCTAAATTGTAGGTATTGTCGGCATCTGGACCCACATTGCCTTTCACTTGCAATTTAAACGAGGTTGGCGCGATAGTACCAATACCCACATTATTACTAAATGGATTAAGTACTAACGGCTCATTGTCGTAAGCCTGAATACTTTTATGGTTACTCTCATCACTCAAGACTAGCCCAACATTTCCAACCGCCACCCCAGTAACACTAAGACCACCATTTACCTGAAGCTTATTACCAGGATTGTTTACTCCTATCCCGACATTGCCAGAATTTTTACTGTAAATATTATTTACGTTAGCAGTCGATGTTGCCCACAATTGACTGCCGCTAGAACTATTGTTATTGATTATATTTTCAACCGTACTGCAAATTGTCCCGTCACCATTACAAAATGAACCGGGAATATAAACATTATCAAACAAGCGAACAATCCGGCTACCGAGTCTTATACCACCGCCCATTATATCAAGAGCTTGGGCGTTTCCGGTTTGGCCAGCATTGGTTGCATAGCGTACAACACCAGCGGCAATAACTGGTGCCGCCGCACCAGAATAATAACGACCGGGTACTCCAAGTCCGTAATCAACATAATTTACCGCCGGTACTAAAATGTTTCCGCCAAGGGTCAAATTATTATTAATTGTTGTCGGCCCACTAATACTGGTGGCCCCAAAAACAGCCAATGCACCATCAAGTGAAGTGGTCCCTTTAACACTAAACTTAGAGGAGGGATTAGTGAGACCAACCCCCACATTACCGGTTAAATTCCTATTATAGATATTATTTGGATTGGTTGATGAGGCCCATTTGTCGCCACCACCAAGCTGGCCTATTGGAACACAATTGCCTGTACCAGAACAAATATTTGAGGCGTATAAGTTTCTCCAGCGGCGCGCACCAGAACCCAAATCAAATTGGTTGTCAGCACTTGGACCCGCATTGCCAGCTACTTCGAGTTTAAAGGAAGTTGGAGTATAGGTGCCAATACCTACACTACCAGCTAGAGCAATCGGGTCGGCTTCAATGTTTAGCGGGATTTTTTGCCCCACGTCATTTTTACCATCAATTAGGAGCTTGCCAGCACCAGAATACACTTTCAGATTTACATTGGTAGCCGCTTTAACTTGAAATTTAGCGCTAGGGTCATTGGTGCCAACCCCCACATTACCATTGTTTTTAAGAGTTAAAGTAGGATTGGTTGTTGAATTAGGAGAAAATATTAAGTCAGTCGAGTTGGCTGGACGGTAAAGTGAATAGGTCTGATTATTGCCACCAAAAAATACCAATTTGGACGGCTGCTCAACAACCGCCCCAATTAAAAGGGTGGTCCCATTGCCATTAGTATCGGCAACATGTAAGTCGGCCGCAGGATTGTTTGTGCCAATACCAACTCTTCTGGTCAACACCGAGGGAAAGATAGCGGTTCCGGCCGAATTTAAGGCCCATAACCCATCGCCCCCGCTTACTGGACTACAACTACCAGTAGCGGTACAAATACGAACAGTTCCAAACACATTTAAATCATCAAAAACTTCCACTAAACGCCGACCAGTGGCATTCCGACCCCCAAATATTTGGACGGCTTGTTGGGTCGGCAAAGATGAAGAAGTCAGCCGATAACCGATACGCCCAATATTAGTCCCTTCTATGTTAGTACGAACCCCCAAACCTAGATCAAGAAAATTTTGATTAGAAATACCGATGGTGCCGTTGACGTGGAGTTTACGTTGGGGTGAAGCGGGAGGGATAAGGCCAATACCAAGATTTCCTTCTTTGTTTTGGTTCGTCCCACTCACATTGATCGGTGTTGGTGTATTTTGGGCCGGAGGGTTGGCTGGCGGGTTGTTCCAAGTCTGGGCAAAAGTAAAACCGGCTACTAGGAACAAAAAGGTTGACGCACCGACGATCGCTAGTTTATTTAAGTGTGAGTATTTCATAATCTGAATTATTTATAAAATTAATTATTATTTAAATTATTAAGTATTTGCTGTTTTTCCTCTTCCGACAAAGACCCGCCCGACTCGCTATCGCTTGCCTCTAAACTTTTTAATATATTTTCCTTTTCCGTTGGCGAAAGAGCAGGACTAGAATCATTGTTTAGATTCTCTAAAATTACCGCCTTCTCTTCTTCCGACAATGACTGGTCGTCACTAACAACATTATCGTCTGACGAACCAGATAATATAACCACAATAACCGCCAGAACAATGACGACAATTACCAAACCAATAACAACCACCGCTACCTTGTTTCGAGGTTTTTCTGGGCTAACAGGCGATGGTAAAGGAGATGAAATATCCATTGTTTATAAAATAAGTAATATAAATAAGTACCAAGACATAGACCCAAGCTTAAAGCAGGCCTATCTTCCTTGTCGCTTTTAAGTATAGCAATCGCCTACCACATCCGACAGTATTCTAGCCACCCGCCTGTTGATAACTAAGACTTTTTGTGTTATTTGACTTAGAAGTTTTATTTTGATAAAATTGTGAGACGACTGATTGACCGCTGTTCCGTTTTGGGAAAGCGGGTTTTTTATTAAAAATTAGCCAAATTTTACTATGATAGACCTAAAAGCCTTGAACGCCGCCTTGGGTGAGCTAGAAGAAGAGCGTAATATCCCCCGGGCCAAAATTATGGAGGCTATTTCCGATGCTTTGGTGGCAGCCTATAAAAAAGATTATGGCAAAAAAGGCCAAATAGTAAGGGCTAATTTTGACCTTAACACCGGTGTCGCCGAGTTTCTTCAGGTTAAAATTGCCGTCGACAAAACCACCGTTCGCACCGAAGAGGAAGAAGTGGTAGATGAGACTGACGAACGCCCCCGGTTTAATGAAGAACATCATATTTGGATTGAAGATGCTCAAAAAATAAAAAAAGATATCGCTTTAGGCGAAGAACTTATCTTCCCCCTAGAAGCCAAGGACGATTATGGCCGTATCGCCGCTCAAACCGCGAAACAGGTTATTATTCAACGTATTCGCGAGGCGGAAAAAGTATCTATCTTAGACGAGTACGAAGGCCGAGAGGGTGAAATTATAAACGGTAAAGTTCAAAAAATTGAACGAGGAAATGTTTTTGTCGATCTGGGTCGAACTACCGCTATTTTACCTTATGAAGAGCAAATCCCGGGCGAGTTTTACCGCCAAGGCGAGCGTATTCGCGCTTATCTTTATCTGGTTGAAGATACCCCCCGCGGTATCGCCCTTAAACTATCTCGTTCTCACCCTAAATTTGTGGAAAAGCTGTTTGAAATGGAGGCACCCGAGATTGCATCGGGGGCAGTCGAGATAAAAGCCATCGCCCGTGAAGCCGGCGCTCGCACTAAAATCGCGGTTATGAGCCATGAATCAAGTATCGACCCGGTGGGCTCGATGGTGGGCCAACGGGGCGCTCGGGTTAACACGGTCATTGCCGAGCTTGGAGGTGAAAAACTTGATATTATAGAATGGTCGGACAATGTTTCATCTTTTGTTAGCAACGCTCTGTCACCAGCCAAAATAGTTAATGTGGCTCTAAACGAAGACACCCACCAAGCCACCGTCGATGTTGCTGGTGACCAATTTTCTTTAGCCGTAGGTAAAGGAGGTCAAAATGTCCGCCTAGCGGCCAAGCTAACTGGTTGGAAAATCGATATCACTACTCCAGACGACTTACAAAAAACCGACGACGAATTAAAAACGGAAGAGACTACTCTGGCCGTGGAAAATCCGGCAACAGCGCCAGATTCGACTTCAACCGAAACCAAGGTTGCAGAATAAATTATAAAAATTTTAGAAAAATAAAAATATGAACCTTTGGCACGACATTCCCTCCGGCACCGCCGAGACCCTAAATGTGATTATTGAAATACCAAAATTATCACGAATAAAATACGAACTAGACAAAGAAACCGGTCTTATTCAGGTCGACCGCGTGCTTTATTCACCAATGCATTATCCAGCCAATTATGGTTTTGTCCCCCAAACCCTGTGGGACGATGGTGACCCTTTGGATGTCCTGGTTATGAGCCACGAACCATTTGTACCTGGTTGTTTGGTTAAAGTCCGACCAATTGGTGTTATGGAAATGACCGATGATGGTGACTCTGATGCCAAAATTTTATCGGTACCAATGAAAGATCCTCGTTATAACACCATCCAAAATATCGATGATATTGATCCCCACACCCTTGAGGAAATAAGGCACTTTTTTAAGGTTTATAAAGATTTACAAAAGAAAGAGGTGGTCGTGGCCGACTGGCGTGATAAAAGTGAAGCCCAAAAAGATATTGAGCACTCGCTGGCCCAGTACCAAGCCAAGTTTGCAAAAAAATAATATCAGTGGCGCAATTTTAGAAAAAATGTTATACTGCTAACAGGCGGTATGGCATTTTTCGATTTTCCGCCTTTAACATTAAATCAGTAAAAAACCTTATGAAATCAATATATTTTGGCCTTTTGGTTGGACTTCTCCTTACCGTAGGAAGTCCAGTCGAAGCTTCAAGTGGTGGCCATTTGGCCACGATCCAAGATCAGGCGCGAGCTACTAGAGAGTCTTTTCTTCGACGGGAACGCCCTCAAACTGAAATTGTCGCCCCCCAAACAACCTCAAGCGAAAATTCGGCTAGTAAAATTCAGTCCCTCGAGGATAAAGTGACCGCCCTAAGAGAGCAGGCAATACTGTTGAGCTACAATCGGGTTATTGGACGATTAAACAATTACCTACTTTATCTAAATAATATTACCACCCGCCTAAACACTCGTTTGACCAATCTAGATACGACCGGAAAAGATATCACCACCGCTCAAGAAAAAACCGATCTAGCCTTTTCACTTTTATCACAGGCCAGTTCTACGGTGGCTGTCGCCACCGCCAGTTCTAGTGAAGCCCTATTAACCTCTGACCCCAGTCAAACTTTAGCGGAAATAAAAATTATGCTAAGTGAAGCGAGCCAACTTTTAGAGGCCGCTCGTTTAACTATCGGTGAAGCCATCGCTTTGACTAAGGCAATCTAAATATCCAATCCTATGAAGCCAGAGGAATCGCCAATTGAGAGTTTGCGTCGCATCGACTCGACCAAAGGCCCAGTCGTGGCCACCTTTATTATAATTGCCGTTCTTTTAATGGGGGCGGTGGTGGTTTTTTCGCGTCAATACGAGACCAGTAAAAAGTGGCAAGCTGATTATGCCAAACAGCAAAACGGTGAGACGGTTGAAGATTTGTCTAATAAATCTGCTCCGGTTGGCACTTCCACCGCTATTGAAGTTTTGGAAAAAGATTTGGCCGATGAGAATTTTGCCGATCTTGGTACCGATATTGAAGCGCTTTCCACTGAAATATAAAAATTATTAGTTTTTAAATCAGCCCAGTTGCCAAACTGGTCATTTTAGGTAGACTAGAAACTTATGGCTAATATCAATATCACCAATCTACCCGACGGAGAAATAGAAATTGTTGGGGAAATACCAGCCACCGATTTTATGGCCAATTGGTCGCCAGTTGTTAAAGATATGGGTGAAAAAAATACCTTTCCTGGTTTTCGACCCGGCCACGCTCCAGAAAAAATTGTGGTGGAACGAATTGGCGAAGATCGCATCTTGTTTGAAATGGCTGACCGCACTCTAGGCCAGGCCTATATCAACATTTTGGTTGAACATAAAATAGATGCCGTCGGCGAGCCAGAAATAACTTTGACTAAAATTGCCAAAGACAATCCGCTTGGTTTTAAAATAAAAACGGCAATGATGCCAGAAGTAAAATTGCCTGATTATAAAAATATTGCCTCCACCGTCGGCGCCCAAAACCCCGATGAAAACACTGTGACCGACGAGGAATTAAATCGGGCTATCAATGACATACGCCGTAGCCGAATAGCGCCAACGGCCGATCAAACAACCAAAGAAAATTCTGAGCCAGTTTTGCCTGAACTGACCGATGAATTTGTCAAAACTTTAGGTGATTTTGCTGATGTGGCCGATTTTACAGCTAAAGTTAAGGTTAACATGGCGACCGAAAAGAAAAATCGCAGTCGAGATAATCGACGACTAGCGATTATCGAGAAAATTGGCCAGCAAGCAAATATCCAAATACCTAAAGCTTTGGTTGAACACGAACTAGAAAAAATGTTGGCCGAAATGAAAGGACAAATTGAAAGTATGGGTCTAAAATTTGATGATTATCTAATTCATATTAAAAAAACCGAAGGTGAAATGAAAATAGCCTGGCAAGATGACGCTAAAAAAAGAGTGCGGTTTGGCCTAGTGGTGAGGAAATTAGCCAAAACGGAGAATATTAAACCAAGCGATGAGGATATAAAAAATGAAATTGTTCACCTAATGGCTCATGATCCCGAGTTGTCGGCCAAAGCCAGCCAAGCTCGTCTCGAAAATTATGTCACCAATGTTTTGACCAACGATCTAGTGATGAAGTTTATTGATCCAATAAAAGAATAAGCACAAGTCAGTAAGCACGAAGCATTGAGCACAAAATCCGAAACAAATGACTCAAAGCACTAAATTATAAATTCAAAACTTTTTAGATTTTTTATTTAAAATTTAGATATTGTTTCGAATTTCGATATTCGGATTTCGTGCTTATCGACCAGTTGATTCACCAACAAATTTACCCTATAATTCAATGGTTAAGTTTCTTAATTCATAATCCTACTTTTATGCTTATTCCCACCGTTATCGAAAAATCGCAGTTTGGCGAGCGCGCGTATGATATTTACTCGCGCCTGTTGCGCGAGCGCATTATTTTCCTCGGGGGCCCCATCGACGACCACGTCGCCAATATTATTATTGCTCAGCTTCTTTTTCTTGAGTCCGAAGACTCTAAAAAAGATATTAAGCTGTACATAAACTCCCCGGGGGGCTCTGTCACCGCGACCCTTGCGATGATCGACACTATGGACCATGTCGCCCCCGATGTTTCGACTATCTGCGTCGGGATGGCGGCCTCTGGTGGCGCGCTCGTCTTGGGTGCCGGCGCCAAAGGTAAGAGACTAGCTCTACCCAACTCGGAGATAATGATTCACCAGCCACTGGGTGGCACCGAGGGTCAAGCTTCCGATATCGAGATTACCGCCCGCCACATCATTAAAACCAAAGACAACTTAAACAAAATGCTGGCCCGCTTTACCGGCCAGCCACTCGAGAGAATAGATAAGGATGTCGATCGCGACTTCTTTATGTCCGCCGACGAAGCCAAAAAGTATGGGTTGATTGATGAAGTGATAAAACCGAAATCAGCCAAAAAATAGAGCATTCACCTTCTAATTTTGGACTGGGGACGCTTCGCTGATTAAAAATTACGGTCGTATCGCTTACGAAAAATAGAAAACTCGGCTATCGCCTCAAACAGTTCTATTTTTCTACTCCACTCCTTAATTTCCAAATCAGCTTTCGCGAAAGTCCAAAATTAGAAGGTTCGCTTAGTTGAAAGAACCAAAAACCCAAGGTTAAACCTTGGGTTTTTGGTTTAAAATTCATTTTAGAAAATTACAATGTTCGCTAGATTGGAAGAACCATCAAAAGCTGTCAGCTAAACAGCCGTTGCAAAAATACGATAAAATCGATATGATTAGGTTATGGTAAATACTCCCAAAAAAGGCAAATTTCGACATATTGTTTTTCGCGAAGGTGATACTTGGTACGCCGTGGCTTTAGAGTTCAATATTATTGAATCAAGTGACGACCCTAAGTTGGCGTATTTTAATCTAATTCAAGCCGTCGGTGGTTATGTTGATTCTCTTAAAAAATTAAAGGGGGCTAGGATTTCACCTTTAAACCAAAAGGTTGACTCTGAGTATGAAAAGCTATGGGTCACCCTTCATTCTCCCAAACCTATAAAATCACCGTTTGAAGTTGATATGTACGGTGTCTCTAGTGTCTAATGCCAAACAGACTTTTCAACTGGAAATTTGCTGATGTTGAAAAATTTCTTAAAGAAAATAATTTTAGGTTGCACCATACCAACGGTAGCCATTATTACTATATTGGTCATTATAATAAAATCTTGCGTCAGGTCTGTGTTCCATTTCACAGTTCAAAATCAATCAAAGCCCGAACAATAAGAGGTATCATATTGCAATCTGGCATCCCTAAAAAAGAGTGGGGTATATAGGTAGTCTCGACAGAGTCCAATATCTTTGATATTATAAAATCATCCAATTATTAATTGTTAAATGCTGACACCTGATTGCAGTTTACACCGTAAAGAGACCCGACCGAAAAAAGACCCAATGAAACCCTACCTTTACTCAACCAAGTCTCACCAAGCCTTAATTTAGGCCGGTTTTTTAAACAAAACTGCGGTTGGGCCAAGCCCTATCCGTATTATGAACCTATTAACTGTTATGATCCTCGCCGGCACCGCCGGTGTCGGAGGTATCGTTGTTGGTTATTTCTTGCGTTGGCTTGTTACCTTGGGCCAAAAAGGATCCATTGAACTTACTATCAAGCAAACCCTGCTCGAGGCTAAAGACAAGGCCCAGCAAATAGTGGCTGATGCCGAAAAAGAAGCCACCCAAGTTATGGCCGAAGCCCGCGAAAAGGAGCGGGAAAAAGAAGCGAGTCTTAAAAAGCTCGAAGACCGTCTGCTAACCAAAGATGAAACCCTAGATAAAAGACAGGGTGACATTGATTCGGAAGTAGAAAATTTAAAACAAAAGGCCGAAGAAATCCGACAAATCAAAGAAAAGATTGATTCTGCTCGGGCGGAACAAGAGGCCGAGTTGGCCCGAATTGCCAGTTTGTCTAAAGAGGAAGCGGTCCAAGAAATTATTTCGCGGGTGGAAAAGGAATACGAGGAAGATTTAGTGGTACGAATGCATAAGTTTGAAATGAACGCCGAAGAAAAACTGGAAAATAGAGCCAAGGATATATTGGCCACCACCATTCAACGACTAGCCAACTCGACCGTACCAGAAGTAATGTCCACCAATGTTGATATTCCGTCGGATGATATTAAAGGTAAAATTATCGGTAAAGAGGGTCGAAATATTCGCACTTTTGAAAAAGAAACTGGTGTTGAAGTAATAATTGACGATACCCCAGGCTCGATTGTCCTATCGTCTTTTGATCCAATTCGTCGCCAAATTGCCAAAGTCGCTCTGGAAAACCTGATTCTTGATGGTCGCATCCAACCAGCCAAAATCGAAGAAATGGTCGCCAAGGCCAAGGAAGATGTTTCTAAAATAATTAAAGATAAAGGTGAACAAGCCGCTTATGAAGTGGGGGTATTAAATCTTGATCCTCGAATTCTTCTGATTCTCGGTCGCCTGCATTTTCGCACTAGTTATGGCCAAAATGTGTTGCAACACTCGATCGAAATGGCCCACTTTGCCGGCATGTTGGCCGAAGAGCTAGGGGCCGATATTCAAGTGGCTAAGGCGGGCGCCCTTTTACACGACATTGGTAAAGCGGTTGATCACGAAGTCTCTGGCACTCATGTCGAAATCGGCCGGCGCATTTTAGAAAAGTTTGGCGCTGGCGAAGCGATTATCAAAGCGATGCAGGCCCATCATGAAGAATATCCATACGAAACTATTGAATCAATTATTGTTCAAACAGCCGACGCTGTTTCTGGTGGTCGTCCCGGCGCGCGTCGCGACAGCTTAGAAAATTATCTAAAACGACTGAAGGATTTGGAGGATATTGCTAACACTTTTAAGGGAATTGAAAAAACTTACGCCATTCAAGCGGGGCGTGAAATAAGAGTTTTTGTTAAACCAGAAGAAATTGGTGATATGGAGGCCAAAAAATTAGCCCGTGAAATTGCGCTGAAAATTGAAAAAGAACTAAAATATCCCGGAGAAATAAAAGTGACCATCATTCGTGACTCACGGGTAGTAGAATACGCGAGATAGTGCAATCTTTAAGTGCAACACCCAAGAAAAATTGCCCCATCGGGGCAATTTTTCTTGGGTGTTGCACCCCCATCACCTAAAATATATACTATTATCAAGGTCAAATAGGTCGTGCTATTAGTAATAATAAGTCACACATAGTATGAACAAGCAAGCAATAATTGAAGTTGTACATACAGCAATCGGTGGCACCAAAGCTGGTGCGGAAAAAGCCGTTGACACCGTAATAGACACTATCGTCTCGACCTTGAAAAAAGGCGACGAAGTTTCTATCGCCGGTCTCGGTATATTTTCTACCAAACAACGCGCCGCTCGCACCGCGCGTAACCCACGCACCGGTGAGGCCGTGAAAGTACCAGCCATGCGCGTACCAAAGTTTCGCGCCGCTAAGGCTCTAAAAGATTCTGTTAAATAAGCCAGACTTCGTAAGATACACGAAGCACCAGGCTGTCTTTTTGGAAGAAGAGACGGCCACCGCCGTCTCAGTCAGCTAGTTATTCACCTTTGCAAGGTGAATAACACCCAATAGATAAACTTCTCTCGAGAGATGTTTCTCGCTACACGAAAAAACCCGTCTGCAAACGGGTTTTTTCGTGCCTATTGGTATACCTCTTACCCACGAGGCTTAGCCTCGTGGGTAAGAGGTATTAACAACTAGAAGGCGGTGCCGTTTCTTCTTCCCCGCCTGCCATGCAAGGCACGAGCAGGCAGGCAAAAAACCAGCCCTGATGCCTTCGCCTAATACCACGTCCGCTTGGCGACGGAGCTAGGACGAAGGACTGGTTTATAACAAATCCGAGCTATTTCCTTTTTAAATTCAGCTAGTAGCCACTTGGTATGTGGTCCGGGCTTCCCATTACCAATCACCTGCTTACCAACTTTGACAATCGGTACCACATATTTATTGGTCGCCGTCAGAAACGCCTCATCGGCGTCTGCCAATTCGCTGACCAAAAGTTCTCGCTCCTCGACTATAAACTTTTTCCGCGCCAATTTTAAAACCACTTTTCTGGTTACTCCCGCCAAAATATCATTTTTCGGAGTGATTAAAGTATCACCTTTAAATATCCCAAAATTACTCATGGCACATTCTAAAATTTTTCCCTGACTAGTATAGAGGATTTCCACCGCCCCCGCTCGCTCGCGCTTGGTTTGCAGACTGACGGCGACGACATAATTGTTGTGTTTGGCTTCAGCCAGTGGTCGCTCGTGTTCACAAACAATTAGCTTAGCCCCCCTGGTAAAAACCTCGGCTGGAAAATCAGTCAATTTATCCATTAAAATAAAAAACTGGGGCTGGCCCAAGCTAATACCATCAGCACTGGCTCCGCCGGTAAGCACCAACCTAATACTAGCGTCTTTTAGTTTATTTTTTTCTAACAAAGATTTTGTCGCTTTTAAAACTGTCTCTAGGGTGACCGGAACTTTAAGACCAAGCATTTGGGCCGATTGGCTAAAACGAACAAAATGGTCTTCCAAGTGAAAAGGGGTGCTGTTATATATCCGGGCAAAGTCAAACACGCCGTAGCCCCTTAAAACCGCAAGATCATTGACCATTATTTTAGTATCGACAAGCTTTATAATCTTATTATTGGCGTAACAATAGGGGGACATTTGTCTTATTAAATTAAAGTAATGGAGTAATTTTAGCAGATTATCTCCTGTCGAACAGACTTGTCGTCCTGATAATTAGTGTTAAAGTAAAAAGACAATGACTAAACAAGCAACCGTTGTCTTTCTCTGTCGAGAGAAAGAGGTGTATATGGGGATGAAAACCGACAAAGTCGGTGTCGGCTGTTACACTGGCGCTGGTGGCAAAGTGAAAAAAAACGAAGCCGGCCAAATGCTGGAAACTTTTGAAGAATGTGCCAGCCGAGAAGTCTTTGAGGAAATTGGGGTTATAGTGATGGCCAGAAACCTTGAGAAGGTTGCCATTATTACTTTCACCAATCAAGGAAAAACCCCGGCCGAGACCAGCGTATTTGAAGTTCACTTTTTCATTACCCACAAATGGGTAGGTGATCCGATAGACTCCACCGAGATGAGAGATGGTCGTTGGCTTAATGTTAGTGACCTAATGAGCAAGGACACAGCCCCAGTACCACTGATGGCCGCCGACTATCTTTTTTTACCTCTCATATTCTCTGGCCAGAAAATTATCGGCCAGTGCACCTACGCCCCAGGTGGGCAACATGAAGTCGAAAAATGGTCCTACCTACAAGCTGATTGTCTTGATTAGTGCCACCCCCCGCCGGATTACACCGGCGGTTTTTTTGTGATTGTGCCCCCGCCAGGAATTTTTCATTACATGAACGGTACAGGCTTCACACCTGCCTGCCGGCAGGCAGGTTTCACTTCGCCGAGCACTAATGAATCCGTTGGTGCTCGGCTCGTTGCGATAAGTTCAGCCTTTTCAATTCCTGGACGCAAGATGAGCAGACATCTTGCTCGGGGGCACAACTCGCTTCGCTCTTTGTGCCCCCGCCAGGAATTGAACCTAGAATAGCGGCTTAGAAGTCCGCAGTTATATCCATTTAACTACGGGGGCAATTGTCTATTAGATTAGCCCACTTCCCTCTTATTTTCAATCTTAAAGTAAATACAAAATTAGTATGCCACCTAAAATAACAAGGGCGACCAAGGTGGTGAAAACATTAAAATAGCGATACATCATTTCCCCCAATTTCGGTCCAAACCAATGCATAAGGTAAGCAACTAAGAAAAATCTCAAACCTCGACCAAAGATAAGGGCGATGACAAAAACTGGAAAGCTAATCTTAAAAAATCCAGCGGCAATTGTCATTACTTTGTCTGGTATCGGAGTAAAAGCAGCCACCAATACTGTCCAAAAAGCATTATCAGCAAAAAGCACACCCACTTTTTGCATCTCATCGGCAAAGTTGTAAAACTCAATTATTTGTCGGCCAACCAAATCATAAAAGGCATAGCCAATAAGATAGCCAAACATCCCTCCCAGTACCGATGAGACCGTGGTAACTAAGCCATAATAAAACCAGCGCCGACTAGTGGTAAGAATAGCGACCAACATTACATCGGCTGGAATGGGAAAAATAAAACTTTCAGTAAAAGCCATTAGCGCCAGCCACCAAGTGGTCGAGGGTTCGTCGGCATGCTTTTCCGCCCATAGACGAATACGGTCACTCCAACTATTTTTCTTTTTTATCTCTACAATTTCTGTTTCCATTATTTTGTTTGGCGGTCAATATAACTTTTTAAAATTAGGGCGGCGGCGCGCGCATCGGTCAGTTCGTCGCGCCCAATATCCCGCTCGGCTTGTTTGGTGGTCAGCACCTCCAACTCAAATTCAATCGGTAGACCAGTCGCCTCGACAAGTGCTTTAGCAAAATTTTCCGCCTCGGCTTGAACAGCATTAGGTGTACCCTCATAGTTTAGCGACTTTCCAACTACGACTTTGGCAATTTCTTCCTTCTGGCAAATATCCACTACTGTTTTGAGGGTCTCCTGATTAGTTGGAATCACCAAATATGGCGAGGCAAACCGCCCATTTTCATCGGTTAAAGCCAAACCAATTTTTTTCGTCCCATAGTCGATTCCCAGCATTCGCATAGAAGTAGTATATAGTATTGAGTATATTGTATGAAGTATTTGGTTGATTTTAAGCGTTTTTTTGTTATGATAGCCCCATGGAACAACAAATTCCTTTTGCTGTTGCAGCTATTATTTGGATCTTTATTGGGCTACTAGCTATCTGGTCTTTGGTGTGGAAGGGTGTAGCCTTATGGCACGCTGCTAAACGCGATGAAAAATGGTGGTATTTCTTTTTGTTGATTATTAATACCGCTGGTATTTTAGAAATAATTTACTTGGCTTTCGTGGCTAAAATTTGGAGTAAAAAAGTAGAGCCGGTAATACCACCGAGCCCAGCAACACCAGTTGCCCCTACTCCAGCTTCTGTTGCTCCGGTGGCTACTTCTGTCCCAGCTGAAAAAGAGTCCCCAAAGATTGCTGAACAAAGTACCACAACAAATAAATAGTCTGTTCTAAAAACAAATACAAGGAGGGGTGGCAGAGTGGTTGATCGCACCGGTCTTGAAAACCGGAATGTCCGCAAGGGCATCGTGGGTTCAAATCCCACCCCCTCCGCACGGTAGATAATGATAATCTCTCACCAGGATAATTGCTAAACAAATTTCACTTGTCCCTCTAAAAATTAAGTATTTCTCATTACTAAAAACATAAAGATTGGTCTTATTATAATATTATGGATCCAATATCTGCCGGAACAGCTATACTTGCTGCTAATAAACTTTTAGGAAAAACGGCTGAAACTATATCTGAAGACTTGGCTAAGCTATATGCTTCAGGAAGAGACAAGATAATTGAGGTCGCTCTAAGAAAAACAGATACGGAAAAAATGGGACAAGTAAATTTACGCGTCGCTCGAGATGTATTTTGGAATGGATCTTATACTGATGAATCCATTTGTGCGGAATATTTTGGAGGAATTCTCGCTTCTTCTCGAAGTGAAGATGGTAAAGATGATATGGGGGTATTCTATGTGGACATAATTAAATCTCTTTCCTCTAATCAATTAATGGCTCATTACATTTTATACAGAACCCTAAATAAATTTTTATTGGGCAAAAGTAATAAAAAAAACTTAAACCTAGGAAAAGAAACCGACTTGCAAGAATTGGAAGTTTTTGTGACCCAAAAAATAGGTATTACCGACCAGCCGGGAAGCAAAGATCTTGGGGCCATTCTCCACGGACTCAATTCGAAAAAATTAATTGGCAATTTTGAATCTAATATTTACAAACTAGAAAATAATATGTATATGCCTTATATAAAGTTCATTCCAACAGCTTTGGGTATTCAATTATTCGCGATCGCCAATAATTCATTTTCTGTGTGGAGAAAATTTTCAACATTTGATTTTGGTGATTTTCCTGATGTGGTATTGCCTCAATTGTATGGCAATTCGATAGACTCAATGTTAGATCAATCTGGCCTCAAAAGTGAGTCCACCCCAAATCTCTAAATTAAACTACCTATAATTTTCTTCCACCCAATCTTTTAGTGCCTCCACGTCTTTTTTAAGATGTTCGGATTTTAATACCACAATCGCTACTTCCCTACTTTCACCCTCAATATCAACTTTAAATAAAAATAGCCCAGTATTTTTGGCTTCGTCTAAATAGCCCGACTTGCCACCAATAAAATCAGTGTCTTTGGCAAATTCGTTTTTGTTCTCCATTTGCTTAACATCAAAACGCACCGGACCAAAGCTGGTGACCGCCTTACCTTTTGTAATATCCAAAATCGGCCGGCGGTTGTTTTTAATATAGCGCCCTAAAAGATATAAGTCGCGGGCGGTAGAAATATTTTCTTCACCAATACCCGACGGGTCGGCAAAAACCGTATCAGACATAAACAAATGTTCTGCTTTTTCGTTCATTAAAGAAATTGTTTTGTCTCGACCCAAAAAACCCGTTAAAGCTTCAGCGCTGTCATTGGAAGATTCAATAAGTAGCGGATAAAACAATTCCACCACCCGAAAACTGGCCCCCTCTTCTAACCCCGGCGTACCACCAAAACCAGTTTCTAGCATTTCTTCAGCCACCGTCATGTTCCGCCGTAGGTCAATATGCTCGGCCACCACCGTGGCAGTCATTAGCTTGGTAATAGATGCAATGGAAAACTGTTTGGTACTATTTTTCTCGGTTAATATTTCACCCGAGTCCAAATCGGCCATCAAAAAACCTTCAGCGCTAACGGTGGCCGGTTTAATGTTTTTACCGACTGGATAAGTAAAATTTTCATCCTCTTTATCTACAACCAAAACTGGTGTTTTTAAATCGATAGTGGCAAACACCCGCGGAGCATATTCGTCGGCCACCTGTACACAACCGCCGGACACCGCCGACCCAATTTTTCGGCCCGAAGGATAATAAGGTTCACCGTGGATAAAATATTTACCATAAAAATGAAGGGCTTGGGGCATAAAAGCTTCGGCACTGGCGGAAAAAGCCCGCTCATTTTTAGATAAAATTGAGTATAGCCCAGCCGGCGTACCACCCCAACCCTGCGGATCGCCCGAAGCTTTAATAGTGGTACTACCCACTACGGTGGAATTTTCATATTTTTTTATAACCATTTCAGCCAAATTTACTTCCACAAACGGCACACCAGCCCCTAATAGAGTTTCTTTAGCAGTAACCATAGGCCGAATAAATTTATCTTCAGTAATAACAGTGGTTGGTTCTACAACCACCTCTTCTACAACTGGTTCAATAATTTTTATTTTCGCTGAACTAGCCGAAACTCGGGTTGGACCAAAACTGTCGGACACCCGAGCCAAAACCGAAAAACCACTTTCCGCAAGTGGTGAAGCAAAATAAGTTGTCCCCCCAACCAAACCCACCACCAGAAGGACACTAAACAAAACAAAATTTATAATCAGTCGTTCAACAGTATTCATGTAAAATAGGTCAACAAACAACAATCGTTACCCAGAATTAACTACCTCGCAGCAAGCTGACGAGGTATATTGCTATCATACCACGCCT
>CAYHFD010000007.1:0-27260 GCA_964355855.1 uncultured Candidatus Saccharibacteria bacterium
CACTCCTTCATCCTACCCCGAAGCAAGCTTACGGGGAAATCTTTTTGATTATAGTTTTTCCAAAGCAATTATTTATTTCGCGTAACCGGATGAAAACTTTTACGAATAGTGTTTATTTCACTCTCCCTTAATCTTTTTACCGCATCACGCAAGCCGTCTCTATTGCTAAGAGTGTTTTCTCCCTCACCAGTCAATTCATATAATCTAACCAAATCTTGAACTATAGAGGCCTCTTGCCAACCATTAGATGTTTTAATCCCACCCTTATCTTCTATAACCCTGTATATATCAGTAAAACTTTCTAATCCAACAAAAAATCCTCTTTCCTCGATCCTAGCCAAGGCTTCGGGTTTAAGGGTTTTAGCCTCACTGCTATCTTCTATTAAATCTTCATTACCTAATCCTTCCGACATATAAATTTAATTAAAATAATAACTAACTATTAGATTATATCATTTATTAAATTGCTAGACACTTAACACAAACCAAGCGGTTGGCTTGCTCCTTCCCACGGCTAAGACCAAAAAACCACAGAAGAAATCTGTGGTTTTTTGGTCTTGCGCGGTCGACCGGACTTGAACCGGCAACCTCCCGCGTGCACTTATCCACTACTTTCATAATGGCGTGGACTATATCTTCACCATATGGAAATCCATTTAGGTGCTCCGGTATCTAGTCTCTACGGCGCCCCAACACATATTTTATGTACTGGGTTCCCTCGGTATTCGCATATCTTCAGAAGAAGACTTAGCCTTCACCGATATCCCAGAGAGTTTCAATCTACCTTTCGGATAGAAAGCTGCAGTATTCTACAGGCGGGTGCTCTAACCAGTTGAGCTACGACCGCAAGATCTTCAACCTGTTGTACTTGTCAAAAACTTTCCTCTTTCTTTCCAGAAAAAGACTAGATTTAGCAAGGACAGATTGATTATACATAATTCTGTAAATTTTCAAAGCATCAGCAGTCCCAAATTGAAGTCGGCAGTAATTTTCCTGCGATTGATAGAGTGAACCTCCCGTAATACCAGACTGTTTTAATTTACCCCATAATTGACTCAAAAAAGTCTTGGAGCAAGAAGTAAAAGCTAAAGTAATGGCCAAGGTGGGTTGTTTCCTGTCTTTATTAAGATAGCCAGTCCAAACATTACCGTCTCCATCAAAATAGCCACGAACAAAATGGGAAAAGTATTTTAATGGCACTTTAGGCACAACCATATTTTTGGTCTTACGCTCCGTAAAACCCAATTTTTGCAAATCACAGCACATCTCAATGCTACCAATCTGTAAGCGGTAGATAGTGTTGGCATTACCTGTCCTTGGCCTTGTGCTTATTTTATGCTCCGCCTTAATTACTTTTTTAATATGTTCCAATAATTTTTTATCAGTAATTTGGATACACCAAAAGTAAGATCCGCGTTTATTGTGAGTTATATACCCGTCAGCTGCAAAAAATCCTAAGACATAGGCCATATCTGATGACCATTTTTTAAAAAACTTTTTATCAACATGCTTATAAACCGGCACATAATTAATTATATTACGTGACAGGTAATTTACCTAACCATTTATACACACTAAAAAGTATTTTTGTGTCGGAGGTGGGGATCTTTCCCTACGGGAACAGTACAGGTTTTGCGTCTCGTTTTGCCGAGCACTAATGGCTCTCTTTAGTGCTCGGCTCACTGTGACAAGCTCAACCTTTTCGACCCCCACCACACAACCAAAGCAGTTTGGTTGTTTCCGACACCACAAAAAACTTTGTATTTTTTGTGGTGTCGGGGGTGGGGATTGAACCCACGACCCCAGGCTTATGAGTCCTGTGCTCTACCAACTGAGCTACCCCGACATTTGTCTTACAATTATCCACTTTAAAACCACCCCTGACAAGAATGACCGCCATAAAGCGGTCATTCTGCTGGTTGCGGGAGCCGGAATCGAACCGGCGTCTGGAGGTTATGCTTACCACTACAGTTTTCACTGCCCATGCAGGTTTGTGGTCTGGACTATGCCTTCACCCTATACTATAAACAGGGTGCCTGTCGTCTAGTCTCTACACCTTCCCTTCGATTTTTCTCAGGGCTTGGCTCGGCGTTGCCATTCGTTTTTAACGAAGAAGGTTTCACCGAATTTGGCAGGGTTTCCATTACCCATTACTGGATAGTGAGCCCAATTTGAGCCTCCCGAGGTACCTCTCCTCTATCCCGCGATATTTTTCACTGACAAAATTATCTTACCTTAAAATTGGGTATTGTGCAAATATTAAGTATAACTTATATATGTTATACTACCTGTAAATAGTAGTTTCATTTTATGTCCCTACCAGACAAGAAAAAAGAGGCAGTGAAATTAAGACAAAACGGCTTGAGTATTAAAAAAATATCTCTAGTTTTAGGTATTAGTCAAAGTACAGCTAGTCGCTGGTGCAAAAATGTTTTACTTTCTGATAGTCAAATGATTCTTTTGGTCAAAAACCAACGTCTCGCCGGAATAAGAGCCTTGAAAAAATATAATGCGATTAGACATAAAATACAGGTTGAGAAAAAACAACGAGATGAGGCTATCGGGAGAAGTAGTATTGGACAATGGAATAAAAGAGATTTATATATAACCGGGCTCGCCTTATATTGGGGTGAGGGTTACAAGAAAGGAAATGCTGAATTTGGGTTTACAAACAGTGATCCAAAAATTATTTTGATTATTGTTAGGTGGTTAACTCAAGTGTATAAAATAGAAAAAAGAAACTTAATTCTAAGAGTTAGCATAAATAAAGTCCACGAGAATAGAGTCGATGATATATTAGAATATTAGTCTTTACTAACAAATACATCTAAAAACCAATTTACTAAGACAAGTCTAGTTAAAGTTAAAATACTAAGGAAATATAAAAATCACCACCAACACTTTGGCACTTTAAGAATCAAAATAAAAGGCGGAAGTGGAATACGCCGACAAATTATGTCAGCCCTCGAAGAAATATCTAAAAATACAAAATTTATAGACTGACAATCACAAATACCCAAACTCCCTAAATACATTTTCAAATAATTTCATTACTCGCTTGGCTTCCCGCTGGGTTAAATCATAACCAGCTTCGTGGGCAATCGCATTGCGCACCTTGTGAGCCTCCCAAGCATCATTTAAGGTAAGAAAATCACTAGCCTCAATACTTTTCAGTCGCTCCCCTAAATTTTCTCCTTTATAACCCATTTTTTGGACCAAGGCATCGAGAATCGTGTCGGCCTCTAAAATCGCCAACTTCCAGTCCGAAGGGTTTTCGGAGTTAAGAAAATTCATTATTTTTTCCCAAGCGTGATTGGTTCCCCCCTCACTCTTGGTTTTAGTTTGACGCACTGCCTCGTCAATTGCCTCTTTTTGAGTTAGTTTAATGCTAGCCTGCTTTTTTTTAATAATGTAAATAAAAACCAATAAAGCTACACTTAGTGAAGTCCAAAAAGCTTTCACCATAAAAACCGTCACCACGGAAAAAGAAAAAACTTCTATTAGAAATTCATAGATAAGATTATAAACATCGGTTGGATTAAAAGAATTCATTATTAGTTGAATGATTCGATTATTTTACCTAAACCAAATAGGAAATCTTCGTTAAAATGAGATGCGGACAACTGAACGCCAATTGGTAAACCACTAGTACTCATACCAGCCGGAACCGACAAAGCGGGAATACCCGCCAAGTTGACCGGCACCGTAAATATATCTTCCAAATACATCTGCAGTGGGTCGTCTATTTTTTCACCAATCTTAAAAGCCGGGGTCGGCGCGGTTGGAGTAATTATAACATCTACCCCACCATTTTCTTTAGCAAAAGCTTTAAGATAATCTTGGCGAACCAGTTCCCGCACCGCTGTCGCTTTGCCATAATAGGCATCATAATAGCCAGCCGACAAAACATAAGTCCCCAAAATAATGCGCCGACGGACCTCGGGGCCAAAACCTTGGCCCCGTGAGTTCATATATTCCTCCAACAAATTTTTCCCTTCCTTCAAGGAGCCATAACGCAAACCATCAAACCGCCCCAGATTGGTGGAACTTTCAGCAAACATCAACACATAATAACTAGATAGAGAATATTTAAGATTTGGCAGCGAGACGTCTTTAATTGTATGCCCCGCTTGCTTTAATTTTTCGAGAACAAGATTAAAATTAGTCATCACTTCCTTATCAACACCCTCGGCTAAGAAATCATAAGGGACACCAATAACAAATTTTTCCGGCACGTCTGTAACCTGCGGATCAACACTGGTGGCGTCTTTAATATCGACACCAGCTATCACCCGATAAATTGCTTCAGCATCAGCCACGGTTTTAGCCAACGGGCCAATTTGGTCTAAAGATGAAGCCATCGCTATTGCTCCGTAGCGAGAAACGGTGCCGTAGGTCGGTTTTAAACCAACTAAACCGCAAAATGAGGCTGGTTGTCTAATTGAACCGCCCGTATCAGAACCAAGGGCCACCAAAGCCAAATCACCAGCCACGGCGGCGGCCGACCCGCCTGATGACCCCCCAGAGACCCGGGTAGTATCGTAGGGATTTTTAGTTGGTCCAAACGCCGAATTCTCGGTTGACCCACCCATAGCAAATTCGTCCATATTGGTCCGACCCAAAAACACCGCGCCAGCGGTTTTAAGTTTGGCTATTACGGTCGCGTCGTAAGTAGCCACATAATTGGCCAATATTTTTGAAGCCGCGCTAGCCTTTTGTCCCTTAATTAAAATATTATCCTTAATAGCAAAGGGTATGCCCAGCAACTTTCCATTTTCACCAGCCTTAATTTTAACATCAGCTTCGGCCGCTTTTTCTCTAGCATCAGCAAAAACACCAAGGTAGGCGTTTAAATCTGCATTTTTAGCCTGAATATTTTTAAGGTAATAATCTGTTAGTTCAACAGCGGTCAACTGCCCAGACTGAAATAATTCTTTAACCTTGGCAATATTTAAATTTTTAAATTCAGTTTTATCCATTATCGATATCTAGAATTTTTTTAACCTCTAAATGACCATTTTTAACGCGCGGCGCCTCGGCTAAAATGTCAGCCGTAAAAGCTTTCCGGTCATTGGGTGGGCCGTCTTCTCTCATAACATTTTTTACCAACCCTAAATCTTGTTTTTCGACTTGGCCAACCGGTACATTGACTAATTCTGATATATAACCCAAAATCGACTCCAAATCTTTATGGAGTTTAGTTTTTTCTTCAGTGGAAAGAGACAGGCGAGCCAAGGCCGCCAGTGATTCTACCTCATGTTCACCAATCATAAAGCCATAATAGCATCAGCCTTGCCATTTGGCCATCTGCAAAAATTCATCTTCGGATATTATCTTGACACCCAAGCGAACCGCCTCGTCATATTTTGAACCAGGGTCTTGGCCAGCCACCACCAAGTTGGTTTGGGTCGATACCGAGCCAGCTGGGTGCGCGCCCAATGACCGTGCTAAATTTTTGGCCTCAGCACGAGAGAGTTTCTGTAAACTGCCAGTAAAAACAATGGTTTGTCCAGATAATAAACTATTTTTTGTCTTACCTACTTTGAGAATTTGTACTTTAGCCAGCATTTTTTTTAAAAGCTGGCGATTTCCCCTATCAGTAAACCAAGTGCAAATTGCCTCGGCCACCACCGGCCCAATACCCTCAATTTTTTCTAAAGTCAACACATCAGCCTGACTTATTTTGTCTAAGGTTTGAAAATTCTGCGCTAAAAGGTCAGCGGTCTCCTCTCCCACTTGAGGTATCGAGAGTGACGTGATAAACCGGGGCAAGGTTATTTGGCGAGATTTTTCTATGGCTTGAATTAAATTTTCAGCTGACTTGGCACCTAAACGCGGTAGGTCTAATAAATCACCAACTTTAAGCGTAAAAAAGTCTGGGTAGTCGGCAATTAAATGTTGGTCTAATAGTAAATCGACCACCTTCGGGCCCAAACCATCAATATCAAAAGCGGTTTTACCCACAAAATGATAAAGTTTGCGCCGGTGTTGCGTAACCGTATTTTTATTAATCACCCGCCAAGCCGATTCACCCAGACGACGTTCAATGGGGCCAATGTCGGGAAGTTGATTAGGAAATTTAAAAATTTTTTCCCGCCCCGTGCGCATTTCTACTAGCACCTGAACAATGTCCGGTATCACATCACCAGCTTTTTGAATAACCACGGTGTCGCCAATTCGCACATCCAGTCTTTTTATTTCGTCTTCATTATGCAAAGTAGCGCGCGAAACCGTGGACCCGGCCACCAAGACCGGCCGCAAACTAGCCACCGGGGTAATCACCCCCGTCCGACCAACTTGTAAAACAATGTCTTCCACCACTGTCGTTGCTTGTTCAGCGGCAAATTTAAAAGCAATGCCAAAACGGGGAGACTTGCCGGTATAACCAAGTTTTTGTTGCAAAGATATTTCATTGACCTTGACGACTACCCCGTCGACTAAATAAGGCAAAGAATCTTTTTTCTTTTCCCATTTTTGCCAAAAGTCGACCACCTCATCAATATTTTTACAAAAACTAAAATTAGAGTTGACCTTAAACCCCAAACTAGCCAGTAATTTAAGTTCATCATATTGAGTGGCTGGTGCCAAAAAATTACTTAAAGCCAAATCGTAAACATAACAACTAAGCTTCCGCTTGGCGACCACCCTAGGGTCAAGCTGTCTAATAGTGCCGGCAGCGACATTACGGGGGTTGGCATAGGTTGGACGACCAGTCTTAATTTGCTCCTTATTAAGCCGGTCGAATTCCTGGCGACCCAACCAAATTTCGCCCTCGGCCACCAAAGTTACCGGCTGTTCTAGGGAGAGGGGTACCGCCTCAATCGTTCGCACATTGGCTGTCACATCTTCACCCACTAAACCATTACCCCTAGTCGCCGCGATTACCAATAAACCCTTTTCGTAGGTTAAAACAATTTTAAAACCATCAATTTTAAGCTCGGCGGTATAAGTTGGAATTGAGCCTGATTGTCGCCTAACTCTAGCATCAAAATCTTTAATATCTTCTACGGTAAAAGCATCTCCAAACGACCACTGCCGAGCAATATGTTCGACTTTTTTAAAAGCCGGCAGTGGTTCACCGGCCACCCTTTGCGTTGGTGAATCTGGGGTAACAAATTCCGGCCATTGTCTTTCCAAATCAACTAGTTCATTTTTAAGAGAATCGAGGGCGGCATCGGATAGTTCAGACCGGTCTAAAACATGATAAAGATAACGATGGTGATTGACCACTTTTTTAAGTTTGTCTATTCTAGCTTTGGCCTCTGCCTTATTCATATTAGGCCATTATGCCACAAATACCCTGAGGTTTTTAACCTATTAATTATCCGTTGTATCGGATCTAAAGATTACCTTTTCCACCTGGCGTGGATGGTCGGCACAATAGTTCAAACCGGTTGATTCGATTGTGTATGAGCTATTTGCATTGTTGTGTATCCAAATAGTTGTTCTAGCACAAGAAGGACTATCCTCACTGTCAACAAGCTGAACATTAAAGGTAAATTTTTTAAATTCACCATCATCTCCCTCAATAATGTCCCCTTGCTCACAAGTTAAGAGTCCTAGCTCGCCAGCTAGATATTCTGGTTCGCCATCAAATCCTTCATTAAAAACGCCAAAGGCTCCATGAGTATAACCCTGACGAGCACATTCATCGCCACTATCGGCTGCATAATAGGCAAATTGAGATTCACGCCCAAATGACGACAACATTAGTTGTTTAACAATAATATTGGCCAACAAAATACCACCAATAGATACCACCCCCGCCACTAAGACCGCGTATAGTATGACAAAACCTTTTTTTCTAGATATTTTAGCCATATTTATTTAGTAGGAGCTAAGGGGGCTTGATTCAAGATGATTGTTGATATATCAAAAGACACTTCACGCTCTTTGTTTTTCCAGCGAACATCAGCCGTAACCCTAACCCGACCAGAACCGCCCTCGATATTTTCTATCCTAATTTGGCGAGAAAACAAAGATGGCACACCAGCATTATGGGTATATAAATCACCGGAAATATTTAGTCTACAAGTGCCAGTATCAAAATAGCATTGGTCAAAATCGTCTTCATCCGGCGATACCTTACAACCATCACGACAATTATCTAAATCTTGAAGCCAATCAATAGACGATCCTTCAATTATTTCTTTAAGATTTAAATTTCTTTTATTTATAATTATTTCTAAACCCTCTTGCGCCAAGAAATAGGCCGTAACCTGATTTTTAGCAAAATTACCATCATTGATTGCTCGGGCCAAAAGTCCTAGGGGCCCAATCACCGCAAACACTAAAATAACTATGGCCACAAAAGTCTCAATAAGAGTAAAGCCCGCTTGCTGTTTTTGATTTGGCTTCTTCATATTTAATCAATCTGGGTATTACGTTGAGACAAACTGGTTTGTAACAAGAAATCCGACTGTAGACCTTCTTTATTTTTAGCAGTTCCTTTTATAACAACCGTCACCAGATAAGGTTTCGTAGCGGTCGGATGAAAAGATAGACTGTCTACATGAATCTCATCAGGCGAAGTTAAAGCAATGTCCGAGTCATCTTTTTGCCTATGTTGATATAAAACACCTTGATCTTCATCAATATAATAGCTTATCGTATCATAATATTGGTATTGACCCGAACCATTAATTATATACTCATCAAATTTAATACAAGTTGTTGGATCACCACCACAACTAGTAAATCGATAATCTCTCCCTTCACGGATTTGCAAAGTCATAGTATCCATCGCCAAATTAAGGTTATCGACAATGGCCCGGTTGCTTTGCACTTTGCGATAAATATTAGCCAGCACAATAAATGACCCGCTGGTCATAAGAGTTACCATAGCAAAAATTGCCACCGACACCATCAGTTCAATAAGGGTGAAGCCTTGCTGCTTTCTTTTTTTATTTCTAATTAAAAGCATTTTATTTCTATTCAACATTATATACTCCAATTTGACCGTTAGCCCGAACCCGAATACCCTTTAAATTGCCGGAACGAACTGCTTGTATAACAATACCCAATTCCTGAATATCACAAACTGGTGCGCCACTCCGAGTTAAACAAATCTTGGCTTCTAAGCGCGGCCGAGTATAAACTAGGTCTAAAGTGGCATTGTTTTCAATTGGACCACCCTCGGATAAAGCCAAACGCACCACCTCGATACCCCGCAAATTAAAAGTATCGCTTTCTATTCGAACATCTCCTTCTTCGGGGTCAAAGACTGGCTCTCCGCGATTTTCAAAAATAAAAAATTGGCCGCGATTACTCAAATCAAAATGCACACCATAGCTAGGTATTTCATTATTAATAAAATTTCCCACTCGGCCACCCGAAGCGTAAACTTGGGCCCCCCTGATATTTATAGCGACTTCTTGGGCTAAAAGGTCAAGATTGGACCGGTCGCGAAACTGGGGAATATAGGCAATAACAATAGCGGTAATACCTAGCACAATAGCCATAACCACCATCATTTCCAACATAGTAAACCCGGTACTATAAGATGGTGTCGTGATTTTACGCCGACTCGGTAATGTGAAAAAACTCAAATAATCACGAAACTCTTTATATTTAGACTGAGAACCAACAAAATCACTTGGCGTAACGTCATCTTTTAGTAACCGGGTAAATCCATTTATCAGAGACTGTTTAGCTGACAAGTGGCGTCGCATGAATAGTGAGAATAAAACTAATAATGGCTCCGAAAACTAAAAACGGCGCAAACGGTATTTCACTTTTTAGCGAATAGGCTCGTAAAAAACGAGGGGCATTTTTCCATTTAGAGAGCAGAATCAGAGAGACTCCAATAATGGCCCCGACCACAAAAGCAATTAAAAGCGCCACTAGGGCCGGCTTCCACCCCATCCACAACCCAATCCCAAACACCAACTTGGCATCACCAAAGCCCATTAGTCGGCCATGAGAAAAATGCCACAGCGCCCAAAACAAAGCAAAAACTATGGCCCCTGAAAAAAGGCCGTGGACCAGCCAAATTATTTGGGTCAGGCCAATTTCCGCGTGAACAATGAACCCTGTCAAACCAGCCATAATCATAAAACCATAAACCAGTTCATCGGGAATTATTTTGTGGCGCAAGTCGTAAACCGCAATCACCAGCAACAAACTAGCAATGGCCGAATTCCAGATAAAAAAACGAGCGGACGCAAATGGATAGTCGCCACCAAAAATATTTATCGCCACATTGGCAATAAAAACAAATATAACTGCGGTTAGTATTTCGACGGCAATATATTGCCAAGATATTTTACTATTACAACCCCGACAGCGACCCTTTTGACGCAAAAAACTAAAAACTGGTATTAATTCTAGCCAAGTCAATTGTTTGGCACACGACAAACAGAGCGAGCGTCCTTTTAGACTTTTGCCGGTGTTGTAGCGCAAAATGGCCACATTAAGAAAACTACCAACGATTAAACCTAGAAGCAGAGCTAGAATGTAATAAAAAATCATGCGCTTTAGTTTTTAACCAACAAGCCTACTGACCCCCACCAGAATTAATAAAGACAAACCTGCCATCGTGTTGGTCACTTATTGCCCCCAGAGTAGCTAATACTCGAACTGAAGCGGCCAAACCACCCGGCAATTGATTGGCTTTTTTAAGAACCCTCAGGTAGAAAGTCCCCGACTGGCTTGGTTGGCTACCCAATGATGTGCACGAACCAGAACCAGTTCCAGCGGCACTGTTGCAAGCGACAAAATCAAACTGGTCGTGCTCAGTTGGAAAGAATGCTGAATAATCGGCGGCTATACCTGGGTCTTTGTGCACAATTTGAATAGGATTTGAATAAACCACCGCCGACTGACAACCTGGCACAACATCACAATTGATAGTCATTACACACACCCCGTTTACCTTGGTACAGGTACCAAATTCGAATATATCATCAATTGGCTCAATATCTGAAGTAAAGGTAATGGTTACTGTCTTGTTGGTTGTCATGTTATCAATATTACAGGTGGGCGATGTTCCACTACAATCTCCACTCCAGGCAAAAGATATGGCCGAGTTTCCTTTGGTAGCCAACAAACTTATATCTGTATTGTTGCTAAACACACGACTACAAGTTTGTGGCGTAACAGGTGAATCAGTATTAGAACAAGGAAGTGAACCGGTTACCTCACCATCACCATTTACAATAACAGTTAGATTGTCATCATCACCACATTCTGGTGGTGGATTTGGTCCATCACAATCATCGCCTCCACAATCTTCAGTCTCCGGATCGCAAGAATCAGGAGCAAAATCGGCGGTCACGCTCCGGTCGGCGGTCATTGCCAATGTACAGGTCTGCTGGGTTCCGGTACAAACACCACTCCAACCTTCAAAATTATTTCCAGTAGCTGCGGTGGCTGTAAGGATTACTTCAGTACTATTTCTTTTATCATAAGTTTTGCTACAATCAGATCCTCCATTACCACAAGTTATGTTGTCATTTTGGTCGGTCACCTGGCCGTTTCCACTAACTGTTACTTGAAGTTCAGCGTCATAATTGGGGGGGATGATTACACATTCCAGACATTCCGCGTGCGAAAGATCAACCCAGCCCACCACTTCATCGCCCCAAGCGTAGCCAGAAAACTTTTTAGTTGATGGAATAAACACCGGACCATAACTGCCACCAGTATTGGTGGTACCACTTAAACTAATCCAACCATCCCAACCGCCACCAAAGTTACGGGCCCGAACCCAACCTTTTAGCTGATTGCCATCCATTTTTGCTGGACCAGAAAAAGTATTACCACCGGCGGGATTAGGATATGGACCGGCATGGTCAAATTGGATCCAACCAATATTAGAGCTCCAAGCATAGCCCGACAAATTGCCATTGGCCTCGCGGGTTACTTGGTAGTCGGAAATAGTGCAGGCTGAATCCTGATTTTGACAACTTAAACTAATCCAACCGATATTAGAACTCCAAGCATAGCCGGTTAAATCGGCCACGGCGGTTTGGGCACTAGCTTCTTGATTATTGGTGGGCAAAACCGAAGCCACGGCGACTAGAACAGACAAAGCGGCAACAAACAATAATATTTTTTTAGCCATAGAAAATAGTTACTTTTCATTCATCATAGCATTTAACAGCCAAAAACCCAGCCAAACCTTATCCACATTATGTCTATAAACCAAATCCCCGCCGGCTACGCCGGCGGGGATTTGGTTACTAAATTTTATTGATGACACTCAATCTTGCTGGCTTCATTTGTTGGCTTATACCAAGAATTATTTCCACCATTAATAGTTCTTCCATTCATTTTTCCTGAATATCCACTAGAGTCAACACACCACCAATTCTTTAGTTCTTCAGTAGTGGTGTCACTAGGTAAAACGGCTGCTACAAGCCATGAAGTGGTATTTGGTATAGGTGCACCACCTCCTACACCTCTTGGACGAGTCCCACATTTCACCACATTACCTTTAGCATTAGCTTGGATACTGTTTATATAAGAAGCCATGGTTGGGTCTTGAAACATTCCACTTGTACACAGGCCTGATACGGTCGGCCCATAGGCATTATCATGATCCAAAGCGTAAAGCTCTGCCGCTGATCGCAACTGCCCCATCTCCGACTGAATTCTCGCATCTTTTGCCTTTGTCCTTGCCCCACCCAAAGACACCAGCACTATCCCTGCCAAAATACCAATAATGGCGATAACGACTAGAAGTTCGATGAGGGTAAAACCACGATGTCTGTTTGCTTTTAACATAATTATTATTTTTTATATTATACGAATAAAAAGACTAATCACTAGGATTACGATCACCACAAGGAGTACCCTCAGAAGCGGGGTTAGCAGAGATTGGATCACCAGAAAAACCACTACTATCTACACACCAAAATTTAGTTGGATCACTTGGTAAAGGTACAGCATAACTATATCTCTGATCACCCTCAATGCATCCAACGCCGCCCGCTTCAACATCAGCTAAAGCTGCCCTATAAGGAGCAGTTTCAGTGGCCTCACAAACAGCAAGATAGTTGTTATCATTAGAATAAACTAACTCGGCTGCCACTCTAAAACCAGATAAATTAGATTGCACTTGGGCATCCTTCGCCTTCTCTCTGGCCCCACTAAGAGAGGTCAACACAATTCCCGCCAAAATACCAATAATGGCGATGACGACGAGAAGTTCAATGAGGGTGAAACCTTTATTTTTCATATCTTAAATATTATCAATAAATCTTTTTAATATAATAGCATTTACATAAAAATCTGGTTATCTATTTATCCACCCAAAAACCCGCCAGCTGGCGGGTTTTTGGGTGGATAAATAGATAAAATTTAGACTGGACAAGAAGTTCCAGATGTAGGCAATGTTCCTGTTGGGTATTCTTTTCCTGCGCCTTTAGCATCAACACAATAATACCCCGCCTTCAACTTGGCAGCGATTATATAATCTTGCCCGGAAACATTGCAGAAAAATGTGCCAGTTTTGTCAGCAAGATATGGTGTTATTAAAGCATTGCCACAACCACCATCATAAGTATTGCTAGTAGTTCCAGCTGGTTGACTAGAATAAACCAACTCCATAGCTGTACGAGCCCCACTTAAATCGGCCTTGACTTTAGCATCCTTCGCCTTTTCTCTTGCCCCACTTAGTGAGGTCAACACTATTCCTGCCAAAATACCAATGATTGCAATAACCACCAACAACTCAATTAATGTAAAACCTTTATTTTTCATATTATTTAATTAACTTTTTAACTGACTAATTTGTAATTATTTAAACTAAAACCATTATATCACTTGTTCTAACTTATGGATACGAAGTTCGTGGTCATCTACTCGGCCTCCTTCCATGGTAAGATCCGATCGCGACTCATCTACTTTCCCCGACAACACAGTAACGCCCCGACCAATCTCATGAACTTCTGTCTCGATATTATCGAGTCGGTTATCGATACCATCAAACCGTTTATCTACAGCATCAAACCGTTTATCTACAGCATCAAACCGTTTGTCTACAGCATCAAAACTCGCTTTGACAACCAGGGCCAAATTTTCGACCGATTCCTCAATCTTTTTATCAGCTAAAGAAAACCTTTTCTCCACCTCCAACGCCAAATTTCCAAACGATTCTTCAATCTTTTTATCAGCCACCAAAAAACCGGCCCGCATTTCCAAGGCTAAATTTTCTATCAACTCTTCGGTTTTGTTTGACTCGGACATTCTTCCTATTATACCCGCCTAAAAACCCGAGGCAACATTGTAGATGGGGACAAGCACCGAGGTGAGAAGAATACCCACCGCGAGGCCCAACAGCACGATCATCGCCGGCTCAATTAGGCCCACCAAAGTGTCTACTTCATTGTCCACCTCGCGCTGATAAAACTTGGACAAAGTACCCAGCACAAAGGTTAGTTTTCCCGACTCCTCGCCCACTTTTATCATTTGGCTCATAATACTTGGAATTTCTTTGTGTCGGGACAAAATTTCGGACACCGAATTACCCGATTTTATCAAATCGGCCGCCTCCTCTAAAATTTCTCGGTAGACATCATTACCTACCACTTCGGCCGTAATTTCAATAGAACGGACCATTGACACGCCCGAGGTAATAAGAGTATTCAGGTTGTCGGCAATGCGCGATAAATATAACTTGCGATACAAGTTACCGACATATGGTATAGACAACTTAAACCTCGACGAGGCCATCCGACCCGCCTCGGTTGGTAAATATTTAAGCAGAAAGGCAATAATCACCACCACCAGGACGACCAACAACAAAATATAATCGGCCATAAACTGACTTAAGCCAATAACAACTTTGGTATAAATAGGCAACTCCTGACCAGTTTCGATTAAAATTTCTGACAAACGGGGAATAACAAAGGTCATCATTAGCACCATGACCGCCACAAACGACAAAATAACAAAGATGGGGTAAATCAGGGCGTTCTTGGCTTTGGACATTAGGGCATACGACCGGTCTAGATAGTCGGCTAAATAAGTAAAAGTTTCGGCTAGTTTGCCCGACTCCTCGCCCGACCGCACCATGTTGACATAAAAATCGGTAAAAACATCGGGATGTTTAGCGAGGGCAGTAGAAATGGGGACACCAGTTTTTACATCATCGGTCACCTGGGTTAATTTCTTTTGCAATACCGGATTAGAGTTTTCCACCGCGATTAAACGAAAGGTCGAAAGCACCGACACTTTGGCTTCAAACAAGGTGGCAATTTGCCGAGACAAAATCACCACATCGCGGGGATGCACGCGGTTTAAAATTGACTTTAGACCCAACCCCCACAAACCATGGTCCCCTTCTTCTTTAATATTAATAACAATCAAACCTCTTTTTTGGAGAGCCCCAATAGCGACATCGCGGGTTGGCGCCTCGATACTGCCATTTTGGCCTTGGCCGTTTTTATTGGTAGCTTCGAAAGAAAAAAGCATGGTGTTTAATTATTATAGCAAGCGATCCAAATTTTTTGGATTCATACTAAAGCGATAAGCCGTTTCGGTGGAAATTTCACCCTGGCGGACCAAATCGGCCAGTGAACTGTTTAAGTCGATCATTCCCTTGTCGGCGCCAGTTTCAATCACCACATCTATTTCGGCCGTCCGACCTTCGCGGATTAGGTTAGACACGGCATTGCTGTCGACCAACAGCTCATAAGCCGGAATAAGGCCACCAGACACCCGTGGCACTAGTCGCTGGGAGAAAATACCAATCAAAGAACCGGCTAATTGCACCCGAATCTGTCTTTGCTGATTAGGTGGAAACGAGTCAATAATACGGTCAATGGTTTGCGAGGCACTGTTGGTGTGCAGGGTCGAAAAAATAAGGTGGCCGGTTTCAGCGGCCGTGACCGCTGTCGCCATCGTTTCCGGATTACGCATCTCCCCAATCATGGCCACATTTACATCTTGGCGGAACATCGACTGCAGGGCAGCGGGAAAATCGTTGGTGTCAAACCTAACCTCCCGTTGGTCAATAATCGAACGGTCGTTGGTAAACAAATATTCAATCGGGTCTTCGATAGTAATAATATGTTCGGACCGCTCTTTGTTTATAAGATTAATAAGTGAAGCTAAAGTGGTGGATTTACCCTGTCCCACCGGCCCCACCACCAAAAAGAAACCTTGTTCCTTGCGGGTAAACTCGGCCAAACGGTCGGGCAGGTTTAGCTGGTCCAAACCTTTAATGTCTGACGGAATAAGACGCAAGGCAATACCCACTAAACCTCGCTGAAAAAAAGCATTGCCCCGAAAACGAGTTACCCCGTCGGGACTATAAGAAAAATCTATTTCTTTATTTTCTAAAAAACGCGACTTGTTGGCCTCATTTAAAATTTCCATCGCCATACCCATGGTGTCATCGGCACTTAAAACCGGCTGATTTACTAGCGGTACTAAATCGCCCGTTACCCGAATAGTTGGATGCATCCCCGCCGTCACATGCAAATCAGAAGCGCCCTCTTTGGTCACAATAAGAATTAAATCGTCTAACTGTCTTTTATAATCGGCCATAATTTATATAAATAAGTAGCTTGTTTTTATTATTATCGCATGACTTTCGTCCAAGAGCCACCAAAGTTACACACAGCAAAAAACCCAAAGCTAATTTATAGCTTGTTTACTTCAGCAAAGGCGATTAAACCAGCAAAAGATTTACGCATGGCGTCTTCTTTCATGGTAGTAAAGCCTTTGGCCCGCACATGGGTATATATTTCTTCTTCGCTAGGGCTTTTCAACACCAACCGTTCTAGCTCGCGGTCCATTTCAATAAACTCAAACACCGCCGTTCGCCCCTTAGTACCCAAAGAACTCGATGGTATGGCTTTGGCTTCGTAAACAACATCGGGAATTATCAAATCTTTTTTGTATTCGGCCGGCAAATCTTCAAACTGTTTGTCTATCATCACGCGCAAACTATCTTCGACCGGCACCGCTTCGCGGGCTTCGGGAATAAGTAGGGGTACTAGTCGCTGACCAATAGCCATAACCAGAGTCGGTGGAATTAAATATGGATCAACGCCCATATCGACCAAACGAGGCACTACCCCTATCGCGCTGTTAGTGTGAATGGTTGAAAACACTAGGTGGCCGGTTAGCGAAGCTTGAATGGCCAGTTTGGCTGTTTCTTTGTCACGAATTTCACCCACCATAATAATATCGGGGTCCTGACGCAAAATACTACGGAGACCATTGGCAAAGGTGTAATCTATTTCGGCTTGGACTTGGGACTGATTAATACCTTCAATATCATATTCGATCGGATCCTCTAGCGACACAACATTGTATTTCTCTTTTTCCAGCGAATTTAACATTGAATACAAGGTGGTTGTTTTACCCGAACCAGTTGGGCCGGTAAGCAAAATTAATCCGTGTGGTTTTTTAATGACCGACTGAACCAAAGTTAATTGGGGACCCGATAAACCAACCGACTCTAGTGACACCAGCTTCTTTTCTGGATCCAAAATACGCAACACCACTTTTTCACCAAAGTAAGTGGGGAAAGTCGAGACGCGAAAATCGATTTTTCGCCCCTCGATTTTCGCGGAAAAGCGACCATCTTGTGGTTTTCGCTTTTCGTCTAGCTTCATATTGGTCAAGATTTTAATGCGGGCCACCACGGCATCATGCACGGTCTTGGGTAAAAACAAGCTGGTATATAAAATGCCATCAACCCGAAAACGCACTTTTACTTTATCAACAATCGGCTCGATGTGAATGTCCGAGGCATTACCCTCGGCAGCGTGCTGTAAAATAACCCCCACAATTTTGGTCACCGGAGCTTCTTCAATAATACTAGGCCCGTGACCTTTTTTTTGTTCGCCGTCTTTAATTAGTTCAGTCGCTGTTTTTTTGTCAGCCTCTACGCCAGCTTCAAAAGCATCTAGGGCTTTGTCTACCTGCCCACCCAAGCCCTCGTAACTTTTCATAGCCGAGGCAAAATCGGCTTCACTGACTAGAAAAATTTTGAAAGGAATATTACCCTTTGAGGCAATAAACTGCAGAGCGTCGCGCGCCTCCATGTTGTCTGGGTCCACCATACCCACCTGAAGAATCCCATCTTGAAAATCGATGGGGATAAATTTATAGTAGCCAGCCGAGTCTTCAGGAATGTATTTTAAGGCATCAAACGGAATACGGCTTTGACCCAAGTTCGCTACAGGAATGGTCGACGAAGTATCCATATTAAAAATATTTTACTCGGTAGCGCCAGTTGGAAACTCCTCGGTTGAAGACGCTGCCCCAGCCCCACTGCCATCGCCCGAATTATCACTCGTGCTGACACTAGCCAAATTTCCCACCCCCAGAGCCGCAAAAGGATTAGCTCGCCCTTGGGGACGGCTTGGTATTGGGGTGGTAAAGTTTTCTAGTTCCGAACTAAAAATATTGTTGTCAAAAATTTGGCCATTTAGCTCGACCGCTTGCAAAGACTCCAATAGAGTTAGAAATTCTGAAGTTTCAGTCGAAACACCCGTTCCCACACCCGTGGTTTGATTGGATGAAATACCCATAGCTGTTTCGTCACCACCAGTGCCAACAAAGTAAAAGTAAGCCGCCACAATGGCGCCCACTAAAAGAACTATGGCTAAAGTATTTATCAGTAATTTTTTCTGTTGCATATTTATAAAATTATTTTAGCCAGTAAGTTTCGACGGTAACATCGTAGGTATAAGTTGAAGCCGTGGCCCCACCTTCGACCGTCGAAGCAAATTCCAAATCTTTAACTTCCAAGATACGCAAACTCCGAGAAATATCACGCAAAAATGACTTGAAATCGGCATAACTACCAGTTACCTTAAAAGAAACGGGTACGGTGGCTACTTCCGGCGCTCCCCCTTCGGTATTATCAAGGGAATTTTTCTTGACTAAATCCCCACCTAGCTCAACATCACTTATTCTCATATTAGAGCGTCCAGCAATATTGTTTATATCCACCACCAACTGCAAGTCATCGACCGAATCGGGTAAAAAATCGTCAAGCCGACTAATCTCATCGGGCGAAATACTCTGAATTTTTCGATTTAATTCGTCAGCTCGTTCGCGCAAACTGTCCGCGTCATCGAGGGCCTGCTCCAAGGCTACTTTTTCTTGTCTTAATTCCACAATATTTTGTTCACCACTACCAAATAGACCCTCGCCATTTATAACCGGGTCGGTTAAACCAACATAAACACCACCGCCGACGAGAAGAAATATTATTGGTAAAAGTACTTGTAATAACATATTAATTGGTGGAGAAAGTTAATAATGATGGTTCAGGTACAACCTCTAAATCAAAGGTAACATTGCCCGCCTGATCTAAACCTAACCCCGAGAAAATCGCGCTTTTAAACGAATTGCTTCCTTCTAAAACTTTCAATTGAGCCGCTAGGTCGGTATAGCTAAGGGCACTTCCTTCAATCGAGACTGTCCCATCGGAAAAAGTCATGCGATTAAACCGCACGGTATGCAGAGTCAGACGTTCGAGAGCGTCAAATAGTGGGACCAAAGTTGTGTGGCTATTTATCAAACCATCGGCTACTTTCATTTTCTTATCCAAAGCACTGTAACGTTTAATCTTTTCAATCCCCAGCTCCTGTCTGGTATTTTCGACAGTGGCCTTCAGACCACAGGCACTGCCATCACCAGCACAAGGTTTATTGACCCACAGGTCAAGCACATATTGGTAAGAATAGGCCCCAGCGAACAACAACAAAGAAATACCTAATATTATGAGCGAAATCATGAGAAATAGGCCCATGACACTTTCGCGCCGTGGTCTACTGCCCAGACTTTCCTTTGGTATAAATGATGATTGGTTTTGTATTGCCATATTTTTTATAAATGTAGTATTAAAATTTAAATTTTATAGTTCTTCCAAACCCCGTAAAGCCAGACCAATCGAAACCGCAAATTCTGGTCCAACTTTATTTAAAATATTTTCCAAGAAAGCGGGGGCTTCGACTCGGTCAAATGGTGTGCCTAAAACAACTGGGGCATAAATGTTTTCTTTGGCCATTTCAAACAAACCCGGTAGAAGCGCTCCGCCCCCAATCAGTACGGCCTGTTCAATACTGCGATTATGCTTCTTCTGATATTCTACCATTACTTGGCCAACTTCGTTAAATATGTATTCCACAATTGGGCTTAAAGTTTCGCCCAGGTCTTTGTCACCCACCTTTTCCACTAAACCAACTTTCCGTTTTATTTCTTCGGCTTTAATAAAAGAAAAGCTCATCGAGCGAGCAATCGCCAGTGTCACATCTTGGGCACCCTTATTGATAGTGTGTGACATGCGCACAATCCCTTGGTCAATAATAACCATTTTGGTTGTCGCCGCCCCCATGTCAATAATCACTGTTGCCCCCAAGGTGTGCTGAAGTGATGACCGCATGGCGCTAAAGGTTTCGATTTCCAAAAAGCGAGCATCGATGTTGGTTTGCTTGGCTATCTCTTCATATAACTTAATTGTATCTTTATGAATGGCCACAATTAAAACTTCTAGCTCACGCATTTTGGGCGGGCGAGGTTTGTCTGACTTGGTTTGATTTGTCTCTGGTTCTGATGGTTCTGATATTTCTTCTCGATTAGGGTCGGAAATGACCGACCAGTCAAGCATAACTTCGGAAATCGGCACCGGAATATATTTGCGGGCCTCTAGTGGCACCATTTGGGCTAATTTGTCTTCGGGAAGCTCTGGCACATCAATAGTAACCAACAAACTAGACCGTAAAGGTATGGCCATCGAACCGATTTTAGTTGAAATATTAGCTTCTTTAAAAAGGTCTTTGACTAAAAGACCAAGCTGGGCCGGCGCTAGGTTGACTGCTTGACCAATAGCCTTGTCGGCATAGGGGCCCGTAGCCAATTCACCGTAAGTTTCAAGAATGACTCGCCCTTTTTCTTTACGCAGTTGAATAACCTTCACCGATGATGAACCGATGTCGAGACCAATCACACTATTTTGTTTTTTGAAAAGGCCAAAAAATGAGGCCATGATGAAAATTTAGTTCCAGAATTTTTGGAACGCTACTATAATGAAAGTATATCACAAACGACCCTTTATATGCTTGATTTATTTTCCAAACTTATCCACATTGTCGGTGATTTAATTTTTCCCAATGTCTGTGTTGGTTGTAAATGTGCTGGTTCCCTTCTTTGTCCTAATTGCGAAACTAAAATAGATACAGATTTTACGGAAAAAACTGACCAAATATTTGCGATCCTCCCCTATCATAACAAAATCGTTCGCGACCTGATTTGGTATGCCAAGTATCGCGGGTCAAATGAAGCTATAAAAATTTTAGGCGCCTATTTACATACTGGTATTTTGCGCCGACTAGAAGATGAACAAGCCCTAATTACAGAAAATACTAAGATTATTTTGTTGCCAGTACCTATGACGGTTCGCCACAGACGCAAACGAGGGTGGAACCAAGCCGAACAATTAGCTTTAGCGGTAGCTGAACAGTCCCCTGATAATTTTGAAGTTATAACAGAAGCCGTCGCTAAAATTTTTGAGACTCCACGACAGGTTTCATGTCGCAATAAAACCGAAAGACTAAATAATGTAAAAAATTCTTTCAAGGTGGTGGCTGAAAAAACCAACCAGCTCGTTGGCCGAATTGTGATAGTGGTTGATGATGTTACCACTACTGGTGCCACCTTAAATGAAGTCCTGTCGACTATTGCCAAAAGCCAAACAAAACCGCGACTCCTCTTAGGAGCCGCGGTGGCACACGGCTAAAACCTATCGCCACCAATCTTTAAAATTTTTAGGCCAACCAACGAGTAGAAACAAGGCCAGAGGCGCGCCCCAGTTGGCAAACCGTTCAATAAAGTCCCAAATCGGTTCGCCAACAATTGGACGTAAGAGAGCCGTCCAAAAGCCCCACAACACCATCCACAATAAAGCCAAGCGAATAGGTTTGAACAAAACCAAAATACCCAAAATAATATCGAGAACCCCGATCAACAACAGGGTCTGGCTGGCAATTTCAGCATTAGGTAAACCAAATTGCATTAGCCAATCAATCCACTGTTGCTTACCTTGCACCGCGAGCACGCCGTGACCGATAAATTCGCCAGCCACGGCCACTTTCAGCACCCACTCCATTAATTTTTGATTTTTCACAATTATTAATTATTATTTATGGCTCATAAACCCTTTACATCATAACATTTGGCCAACAAATTTAATGGGAATTTATACACAGTTACCTACTTTAAAACTAAAAACGCCACTACGGTTTCGCAATAAAAGCTTAGTCGTTGAACTCAAAGCTGGCCAAGATTGATTTCTGGACGGGACTCAAGACCTCTTTGCTTTCCTGAAGGCTTGGACGATTACTTGGATTGAAGCCGATAATGATCAAGTTCAACCCCTCTTTAAGATAGAGACCATACGAACTGGTCAGCCCCTCTACCTGCACCTCATACCCCGAGATCCCGCCGATAGTGATCGGCCTAGTCTCGCCGATAGTATGCGCCTCAATTTCATCGTCGATGATCGACTTCAGGCTCTTGCTGGTTTTTGTACTGCTAATAGTCAGCGGCCTAGAATTATTTTCTTTAAATGGATCATAAAGCCAGACTGCATTACCCTGCGTTTGAACGTTATAGTTTGACGGATAGGAGAAACTAAAATCCGGTGACTTATGTTTGTATGTGACCCAGCGCTCCTCGGCGCCGGCTACCGGTCCTAAAGCGAGGATAAAGCTGGCATCGCTATAGTCTTCCGTTTTATACCCTTGTTCTCGCAAGGAACCAACCGCGCCCATGCCCAACTCGCCAAAATAAATCCGAACATAATAAACTCCCGGAGTCACGGAACTACCTTGGGCAACCGAACCAACATTCCAGGAAATGGAACCATTGTTCGGCACATCGTTGAACAAAGAATAATAACGGCAGTCATAAGTTCGGCCGGGTGTACCAGCTTGATAACCAGGGCAACCAATACTATTTCGAGCATCCAGGGTCATAAGCTGGATTGAAACCACATTAGCTGAAACTGGCGCGTTGCCCGGTTGCCAGGTGATTTCCGCCGTCCGCCCGATAGTGAGATATTCTTTACCGTTTGGTGAGAGAACCGTGATAGACTGCTTTGACACTGAGACTTCTTGGTTATCCACGGGTACAACAGGTACAGTCACCCTAGTATTTTCATCAGGATCTAGATTTTCGTCAGTAACAACTGAATCCGTATTGCCAACCTTATCTTTATAAATAACATACCCACCAGTCCCAACCATGACTGCAACCAGCACTACTATTAGTATAGTTATAGGAGTAAAACCTCGATTATTTGGATTTTTCATATAGTTTTAATATACTACTTCTCTGGAACACTTTCAATCTCATTGAACCAAAAACTAGGGCAGCAACTTAGCTGTCGCCCTAGTTTTATAAACCTTCACTCTAAAGACTAAACCTTATGACAAATGAGCCGAAACCAATTTAGTCATTTCAAACATCGTCACTTCTTTCTTGCCCCCAAAAACTTTTAGGAGTTTTTCGTCAGCCAAAATGTTGCGCTTGTTGGCCGGGTTCTGGAGATTATTTTTCTTAATATAAACCCAGATCGCTTTTACTACTTCGGAACGAGGCATTGGACCCTTACCAACTACAGCCGCGAGGTCATCGCTCACCGTCATTGGCTTCATAAATGCAGAATTTGCTTTAGGCATAATTTGCTTAAATAATTATTAATCTTTTATAAAAACTAAAGCCACCAAATCGACTATAGGGAGAGCGTAGCATAATTTGCTTCCTAAAGCTAGACGACTTCCTTTTTTAAACCCTTAGAAGACCATCTTACCGATGTTCCTTTAATTCGATTTCTTCTTTCGACCGGTCAAATTTAACCGAAAAAATATCAAAAAAACCAACCTGGCCCAAGAGCCCGTACGGCGGAATTACCGTCCCGCCTACAGTTGGCATAAAACCAACTTCTATATCATATGACCATCCTCCGACTTCAATCGTGATGGGATGTAAATAATAAATTGAAGTTTTACCACCAACACCAAAAACTTCTTTAGGAGTTCCCTTTCTCACATCAATACCAAGAATTTCTCCTATTTCAGCGTCAAACAGACACAGGTCTGCCCCCGAATCCACCAGCACTTCATAGCCAATTTCCAAATCTTTATGTTTTACTTTAATCGGTATCACCGGCCGGACAACTCTGCCATTATAAAGTTTATATTTGAACTTCATAATATCCGACATACGCTACTATCTTTTCTGGTACACGCGTCAAATATGGGGTTTGCTGGCTTTTTTTCTTGGCCGCCATTAGGGCCTCTTTAGCTGTCTTGCCACTACCCAGTACCGTTTGTTCGTCAACAGCCAGGGCCACCCAGTGACCCTTATATTTTTTAGATAATTTTGTCCAATCAATAGCCATATTTGAAAGATTATCATTTTAATTATCGTCTGGCAATTTGTTTGTCATGGCACCTAAAAATTGTTAGTATCAACAGGTAATAGGGCTAAAACAATCCTTGGGATTGTTCGCCCGTCCGCCTTTGGCGGATTAAGGAGAGTTGGCTGAGTGGCCGAAAGCGCCTCACTGCTAACGAGGTAGGGGCTTTAAAACCCCTCGAGGGTTCGAATCCCTCACTCTCCGCCAAAAATCGAAATCAGTTTTTAGAGCCGAAATGGGGTCGCGCCTGCCTGCCGAAGCCTCGGCGCAGGCAGGGACTCGCGTGTGCAAAAACTAAAAAATTTCCTTGCATTTTTCTCGCGTCTCCTCCCCCCGTCACGGATATTTTCCTGCTGGAAAATTCCGCGACCCCGCCTCGCGCCGTCGCGCTCCGACCTTGCGAAAGCGTCCCGCGCTTTCTCACCCTCCACCGCGAAGCGGAAAAAGAAATGGAAAGGAAATTTTTTGTTTTGCTTCGCCGTTTCAGACTACGAAATGAACATTGGTATTATATCGCTTTGTGATTATTGTGCATTGTTCATTCCTTCGTCCTCACGGCGAGACGAGGCGCTTCCTCTCCGCGTTCTGTGGTGGCTCTAAACGTCTGTGACTTCGACACTAGTCGTGGTAACTCAAAATATGGATTGTGCTAGGCACAAACTAATCTTATTGTGCTTGACCCGACCCTCCCATTCGCACATACGAAACCCCCTAAGTTTAGGAATATTTCAAAAAAATAGATTTATTGAATCAATAATTTACGAATTTCATCGGCAGGATTAATCTTCTCTACTCTTCCATTTAAACGCTTAGGCATTGTTATCCAGTTATCTTCTTTTTTAAGAAAGATAATTCTTGGAGATTTTTTTACATTTATATTCAATATGTGTATATATTTTTGTTTATCATTAATATAGATTTTATAAAAACGAAAAAAGAAAATGGAATCTAGAAAATCCATCCTTTCTCCTGTTTTAGATGCCAGTAATTGTTGAATCATTAAACGCTTTGAATCAAAATCTTCCTTTTCCTTTTTAAGTGAGTACCTTACATCTAAAAAATGTATATTATCTTTCTTTACTATCAAGGAGAGTATTTCTTTATCACTCACCTTATCAATTTTTTCAACCACTCCTATAAAAATATTACCTCCTAGTGAATTTGACATTGCTATAATTGTTTCAGAAATTTTTTCACAAACACCTTTTTTAATAATCTTGAGTTGTTCTTCATTTTCCCATCCTTGTAGAGGAAACCCAAAAGTTGACTTAAATTCCACCTTATCATTTTCACCACCATTCAAAAGATTTTTTATCTCATCAAAATCATCTAAGTTTGAAAAATAATTAACATTCTCATTTATATCATTAATCCAATCGTGGAAATACTTTAAAGACGTTTTTATTTTCCATTCATTGTCATTTGATTTGTTTATAGCTTCCAGTAAAGAAAAGAGCTTGATTGTATTTAAAAATGACTTATTACTCCACTGTCCTGAATTGTTGTTTGATATTTCCTTTTTAAAAACAGAAAAATTATCGAAAAAGAATGTCTTAATTTTTTCTAAGTAAATATTTGAGTCTCTGATTTTAGCTAATACCTTATCAATGAACGCTCCTTGGGTCCTATTATCATTTTCTTCATATTCTAAACCCTCTATTACATTTTTAATAAGAAAAAAGATCTTGACTGACTCACGATGATCAAAATAATAAGCAAAGGAACCAAGTTCACCATCATATTCCTGACCTTTTTTATCCACACTTTTAATTTGAAAACCATTCTTTAAGAAAGTATATTTTTTAAAAGCAGATGTGAGTATATTTACAGCCTTAGTCATATCAAAGTCACCCCTATAAATTTCTCGTAGTTTAATAATCTTATTGAATGAATTAGAAACAATAATTGGTATAGAAAAATCAAGCAAATAGTTACCTATTATAAGTCTAGATTTCTTTAATGTTGGATAAAAGTCTTTATCGTCAAAGCTAAAAGGATATCTTTTTGTATAAGCAAATTTGTGATCAAAAATAATAGTTTGAAGTATTGAAATAATTTCTACTATATCAAATTCGTAAGATAAACTGCCACCTATCTTTTTTAAATTAATAAGAAGGTTTTTTCCAATATACTCAATATTTGTTTGACTTAATTTTTCAGAAACATGGGCTATAACATAAAAACCAGAATTTAATGCAAGATTTATAAAATTAGCACTATCTAACACAGAACTTGGAATACTCTCAAGTTCATTGTCATCTTTTTTATATCTAGCAACTATTAAAAAATGCTTTAGAAAAGATTCACTATTTAACATAGAAGAGATGTGGTCAACTATGAACTCTTTTTTTGGTTTTTGATAAATTTTATTATTTTTCGCCTTAATTTCTTCAAAAAAGATATCCTCATTATTTGTTTCAATGAATAATTGAAGGTAACATAAAGAATCAAAGAGATCGTCTCTAGTTTGCGAGGAATATAATTTATTTAGGATGTCAAGCAATGTCATTTTTAAATAATTTTATTGTTAAGTTTTCTTATAGAATAGTATTATACAATTTTAAATTTATTTCTTCTATTTTAATGATTAGATTTATCCCTTACAATTTCTGTGGATAACTGCTACTTGTATACATTCTATTTATTTTCTATAATAGCATTATGATTACGAAAAAGCAAACGCAAGTCCTCGACTTTATAAAACTATATATGGCAAAGCATAGCTATGCCCCCTCTCTTGAGGAGATCAAGAAGAAGTTTAAGCTTGCCTCTGTATCAACGGCTCACTACTACATCAGCAAGCTACAAGACGCAGGGTTTTTGAATAAAGAACATAATCAACCCCGTGCCGTTTCCACAGTTGAAGCAAAAC
>CAYHFD010000008.1:0-25923 GCA_964355855.1 uncultured Candidatus Saccharibacteria bacterium
CGATTAGTCATTTGCTTGGAAAAAAGTTAGAGCAAATGTTAGAATTAGTTCACAACAAAAAAATAGGTTTTTTTGTTGTGACCCTACAGGGGAAAGGGGTCGGGAAAACACCTGTTTTCCCGTGGAGGAAGGATTGGGAAAACCGTGGGTTTCCCAGGCTGTAAGGGTCACCTTCGACGGCGCGCTTAAGTAGTGTGGTACAATATTATTAAGTATTATCTTTAAACTTTATGAATAAAAAATATATAACTTACACCTTAATAACGTTTGGTATAATAATTTTCATTATAGTAAGAACGTTAATATATGGTGTAAATTTACCTTTATTCTCTTTAGTGGTACAAACCCTGGTTGGGGTGGGTATTATTGCCCTGATAGCTCTGGCCCTAACCACACTGATCAATCTTGTTTTAAAGAAAGACAATAAAACTAAGTGGTTGATTTTTGCGGTTTTATTTTTCACTATTAACTGCTTCATGATTTTGTCCGCGTATGATTACTTTACGCAAATATCACTAAAATAACTATGCCCATTCTTAGAGCTGTTACTTTTTAAAGACACTTAGGATATTTATTCTTAAAAAATTAGATTGAAGCTTACTTGACGAATAATGAAAGGAGAAATCTATCAATCAGGGTACATAGATAAAGTATTCAAGTTGGTTCATTTAGCAGAAATAAATTTTCTAGTTTGCCAAAAAATCTATAAGAATTATCTAAAGAAAAAAGGTAGGCACGAAAATACATTTTTTGTTTTAACCGCAAACAATGCCTTTAATGAATCTTTGAGTGTTTTACAGACCCTGATTTGTTCAACGGAGAAGAATGATTTAAAAATAAAACCAATCCTTGAAAAGATTATTGAGGACGATAAGGACTCCCTAGTTCCTGTTGACCCAAAGATTGAATACCAATTTATTGGAAGCATAGAAAAAGATTATCCACACTTGGGCGAATCGACTTTTTACAGCTACAGAAGATTTCTTCTTAAGTCGGGTGAACCTGATAATCATTTAGGAACGATTATGGAGAATATACAAAGAAAAAAGCGAGTGGAAAGCGGACTTGTCGATTTTCAAGAATTGAAAGTCAAATTTGAAAAGTTTAGATTTCATAAAATACGACATCACCAAATTGGACACAAACACCAAGATTTGAAAGAACCGGCGGGCTCTGCTAATCTTTTGCTCCAAGATTCTTATATTAATAACCTCGAAGAGATTATTAAAGACTTAAAAATCAAAACGTATTTCTGGTTTGGTTTTTCCTTTGATAATCCTAATTATCCAATCCTCGATTCTCTAAACGAAATTATAAGAAATCCTAAAGCACGATAAGGGTCGAAATGATATACTAAAAAGGCCATAAACGGCCTTTCAGGGTAATGAATTATCTGATTCTATCTCGAGTAGGGTCACTATCAATAACTAGCACCACAACGCTATATTTAGGGATTTTCTAATAAAATTTGATATATGACAAGACAAAATAATTTTGATCGAAAAATCATAGAAATCTTAACAAAAAGGGCAGCCTATATTTGTTCTAATCCTGAATGCAGAAGTTTGACAATAGCTCCTTCTGGTGTGGATGAAACAAAAATTATTTATATTGGTGAAGTTGCTCATATTATTGCCGCATCGAGGAACGGACCAAGATCTAGGGAGGATTTTTCTGACGATAGTATAAAAGACATTTCTAATGGTATTTTTTTGTGTTCTGTATGCGCAGAAATGATAGACAAAAATAATGGCATTGATTTTTCGGTAGAGACTTTGCGTCAATGGAAGACTGATCATGAAAAATGGGTTAGAGATAATTTAAATAAAAAACTTGAGAATAATATGGTGATAATTAATGGGCAACATATTGCAAAAGGAGTTGGTGTTATTACGGGTTTAGAAATTAAAAAATCAGCTATTATAAAACCGGGAACAATTGTAACTGCAGAAGGCATAGGTACTATTACAGGAACTAGGATCGGATAATATATGGCATTAACAAATTATTTTGGTTTTATTTGTCCAATTTGTAGTAGTACTGTGAATGTTGGAGGGGGTGAACCTAATTGTCCATCTTGCGGTACTAGAATGGTTGCAAACAAAAAAGGAAATTCTGTAGCAATGAATGTTTCGTGTAAAAAGTGCAATAATTTTTTTGGAATGATTGATTCTGATAAGTGCCCTACTTGTGGGGTACCTTTTTCCTGAAAATTTATAGGCGCACGAGAATGGTCAAAATTGGGAGTATTATAATTCCCTTTAATTTTTCTAGGCGTATAATAAGGGGTATATGAAAAGATTTGGTAATGAAAACCCGACTTTTAGAGCCACCCCTATTTCCGATGAAGAGGGGAGAAAGTTAGTAAAAGAAGCCGAGAACCGCGATTTTGAATTGGCTAAAAAACTTTTACCAAATAAATATAAAAATAATAGTGTTAATAGCCGAGAGGAAATAGCGAAGGAAGTTTTACCTAAACCAAACGATATTTTAGATTTGGCCATTAGTGCTGAAGCTAAAGAGGTAGCCATCGACAGTGACCAAGTGTAGTTAAAATAAGTGGATTTTGGACTTATCCACAGATACACACTAGGCACCATTTAAATTTCCATAGGGAGGTTTAAAATGAATAGACACCCGTTGAATCAAATCTTTGGGTGTCCTGAAAATCACCTCACGGTGGTTTTTTTGGTTATTAGATTTAATTTAAGCTTACTGATATTATTAAGCTAATGGATCCCGTTAGAGATAACGGACACATAGTTTCTTTTTTCAATGAAAAACACACTATTATAAAACTAAAATATGGTAGAGACATAGACAACCTGTCCGTGTCCTATCTCTAACGGGATGGAAATTATCTATATTACAGCTGGGGTGCTACTTGGTGGTGTTTTGGTGGCTACGGTAATTGTATTTTTAGGGCGGGGAAAAAAGTCGGCAGAAGGGAGCGGTGAATCTTTAATTTTGATCCAAAACCAGATGAATGAGCTGGCGCGGATGCTAGACGACCGCATGGGTAATGTGCGCAGTGAGCTAAAAGAGTCGTCGCGGTTTATGCAAGACTCTATCCGCAGCCAGTTTACCGACTCGATGAAGATAGTGACCGATGTCACCGAGCGTCTGACCAAACTCGACGAAACCAATCGCCAGGTGATGAATTTTACCGACCAGCTGAAAGACCTGCAGGATATTTTGAAAAACCCAAAACAGCGGGGGATATTGGGCGAATATTATCTTGAAACTTTGCTTAAAAATATTTTACCGCCAACTGGTTTTCAAATGCAGTATAAATTTGCCGATGGCGAAATTGTGGATGCGGCGGTGTTTGTGAAGGACAAAATTATTCCGGTGGACTCTAAATTTTCCCTGGAAAATTACAATCGCGTGGCGGAAGAGAAAAACGAAGTCGAGCGGGACCGTCTGGAAAAGCTGTTTGTGAATGACCTAAAAAACCGGATTCAGGAAACCGCTAAATATATTCGCCCGAGCGAGGGGACGCTGGACTTTGCCTTTATGTTTATCCCGCACGAGGCGATTTATTATGATTTATTAGTCAACAAAATCGGGGCCATTACCGATGATACGGATAACCTAATCCAGCGCGCTGCCAACAAATACCATGTCATTATTGTATCGCCAACCTCTTTCCTTGCCTATTTGCAAACTGTTTTACAGGGGCTAAAGGCTCTGCAAATTGAAGAGTCCGCCAAAGAAATACGCAAAAGAGTAGAGGAGTTGGGTAAGCATATTGGCGTGTATGATTCCTTCATGCAAAAAATGGGTGGGTCACTTGGGACGACGGTCAGCCACTACAACAGTGCCTATAAAGAGTTTAAAAAAATTGACAAAGACGTATTTCGGATTGCTGGTGAGTCGGCGGGGGTAGAGACGATGGTTTTAGACAAACCAGCTGATGATGATTAAAATCCACAGTCGGGCAATTTTACTATAGCTAAAAATAGCCATATGTGGTAAGATAAAAGCAGGTCACGAGCACGGTGTTCGTTGGTCTTTTTTTGTTTTTGGGTGGAACCTACAATCATTAGGAGACAAAGGCTATGGCTGTGGTCACTGGGCTTAATCGCCCGAAAGGTATTTTTTCTGGGATTGAATGCTCCACCAGAATCCCTTGGGATGAACGTTTTGCCACCGACCCAGGCAAGATCATCATGGTCTCCGGCCCCTCGGGTGTTGGAAAGACCACATTGATCAGGAATTTTATCGCCAGTCAGCCGGAAACGGCCTCGGCTACGGTCAGCGAAACTACGCGAGGCCCGCGCAAGTCGGATCTGCTGGGAGAGTATCGCCACTGGTCGCGAGAAGAATTTTTGCGACTTGGCGAAAAAGCGTGGGAAATATTTGCCCATGGGCAATACTACGCCACTTTGACACATTCGTTCCGGCTTTCACTTTTGATGCCGGGGGTTCACCTCCTGAATTGCATCCCGCTTATTCCGGAGAATCTCCCGGCTCAATTCCTGTTGTGCCAGAGGGTTATCCCGTTCTTCATTGTTGCGCCGCCGGAGCCTGTCCTACGTCGCCGCTTTGCCGAGCGTGGAGATAACCTAAAGATCGTTGAGGAGCGCCTCTCTGATTGTCGGGGATGGAACGAATGGGCTGAAAACTCCCACATCGGCTTTCACAAAATTGACGGGGCTCTGGGTAAGGCTCAAATGCTCGAAGTTTTTACCAGAGAGGTTGGCCGTCTGGTGAGATAATGGGATGAGTCTGTGTTTTTGGGCCCTGCCACGCAAATTGCGTGGCAGGGCCTTTCTTTTTCTTGCATTTTTTGGCGATTTTAGTACAATACTCGGGTATGAATTTTGCTGTAATAAAGACGGGGGGAAAGCAGTACAAGATCGCCGAAGGCGATATTTTGACTGTGGAAAAACTACCTGATTTTAAAGAGGGAGGTAAGGTTAAATTTGAGGAGGTTCTACTGGTTGAATCGGGTGAGAAAACTCAAATTGGTACTCCAACCGTACCAGGGGCGGTAGTAGAGGCTGAATTTGTGGCCGAAGGCAAAGGTAAAAAAGTTATAGTTCTACGTTATAAAAATAAAGTAAATTACCGCAAACTAAAGGGTCACCGCCAGCCATTTTCTAAAGTAAAAATTTCAAAAATTAGTGCCTAGCCCCGCAACAAAAAAGCCCCGAGGAGGGGCTTTTTTGTTGCGGGGCTAGGCAAATTGTGGCAGAAATATAGTTAGAACTAGTAAGGATTCCAACTGGTGAAAAGGGAGGTGAACAATGGCCATTGAAATGAAGAGCCTTTTTGGAGGCAAGGTAAAGTACTTTTTTACCGGTGTCTCTTATGGGGATTGCCGACCACCGACACTGCAATGCCCTGTCAGTGACAACACAGCTAGGTTGGTTCAATTGGCTGACCACTTGGGGGCAAATGAGGTATTTATACCCACCCCCGGAGCTACTCACTGTGTTGTTGGTACTAACGACCATGGCCTGTACATGTTTGGCTCGAGAATTATTCGGACTCGAGACCAGGCGGATGCGATGGTAGTAGGGTCTTTGGACTGTGCGGTGGGCATCACTCCGGCCGACTGCCATGTTGTGGTTATTATTGACCCCACGTCGCTTAAGTGGGCCCTGGTCCACATTGGCCACGGGGGATTGATACCCCAAGGCGGGTCACCAAGTATCTTGCATCAAGTGGTGCGAGAAATGGACGTGCCAGTACCCAAACTGCAGGCCCATATCTTTGCTGGCATTCGTAATTGTTGTAATGGCTATTGCGCCGGCAACAGCCAGCTCATATCAATCAAGAGCGCCTACCCAGGTCTCTTGAATGGCAAGGTGGTCTCTAAAGGTCCACGCATGGGTCAGGTGGCGGTTGATAATCTGCTTATCGCCCAGACAGACTTGTCTAGGTTGGGTCTGCCGACAAAGGCGGTGACTTTTGACCAGACCTGCACCGCTTGTGCTTTGCGGAAAGATAGAGAATTTCAATACTTCTCCAACGTCCGAAGTGCTGGGGCGCCTGAAAGAAATTGCGTCATGGTTAGACGCATTTGCTGAATTTTATCGAAAACTATCGCAGGCCAGGGAGCGTACGCTCCCTGGCCTTTTCTAGTGACGATTTTCCAAAGCACTTTTTAAGGTTTCGGGGTCAGAATATTCTACTTCAGTACCAGTTGACAGACCACGACCCAAAACCGATATTTTAATATCCCCATCTTTTATAAGTGGTCGCAAAAGCCCCCTCAAATAATCAACGGTATAGTCACCCTCAGGGTTTACTGAAAAGGCTAAAATAATTTCTTTTAAATTATCAGTTGCAGCCTCACTTTTAATTAGTGCCTCTAGTGGGTTTAGGCGCACTTTTTTTGCTGGTTCTTTTTCTAAAATAGGAACAAGGCCACCTAAAATATAAAATAAGCCATCATACGAATCGGTTTTCTTAAAACTGTCCACGTCTAAATCTTTTTCGACAATCATTAGTTGAGTTTTATTTCGATGAGGGTCGGTACAGGTTTGGCACAATTCGCCCTTGCTAGTGCTTTTGAAAAAATGGTAACCACAGCGCATACAACGAGTAGCTTCACGGCGCAATTCATCAATTGAGCTAGTTAGTCGGGACAGACTACCACTATCTAAAGACAACAAAAAATATACAAAACGCCGAGCTTGGCGGGGTCCAATACCCGGAAAACGCATAAACATTTCTACTAATTTGTCGAAAGAGTTGCCACCCATCCCGTTAGAAGCAGGTCGCGGTACGCGCCTGTATGTTATAAAACTGATAAAAATTTATTTGGACTTTCATATGGCTAGTATATCAAGATTTGTCGACCACGGCTTCTAACGGGATTAAAACGAACCAAAGTCACCCTTTTCAACGGTTGTGAAAGAGGTGCGGTGTTCATCAAAATATAAATCAACCTTGCCGACTGGACCATTGCGGTGTTTTTCAATCAATATTTCGGCAATATTTTTTCGTTCGGAAGTTTCGTCGTAGCGGTCCTCGCGGTGAATGAACATTACCACATCGGCGTCTTGTTCAATTGATCCTGAATCACGAAGGTCGGACAGCCGGGGCTTACCCCCACGCTGCTCGATAGCACGAGAAAGTTGGGACAAGGCAATAACTGGCACTTCCAGCTCGCGTGCCAATCCCTTGAGAGAGCGCGAAATTTCCGTCACCATTTGCACCATCGAGTCAGACTCGCGCCGGGGGACCATCAGTTGTAGATAATCAACCACAATCAAACCTAGACCGTGCTCGGCTTTTAGACGCCGAGCCACGGTTTTCATTTTCATAATATTATTACTTGGTTCATCATCAATAAAAATAGGAGCTTTGGATAGGTTTTCTAGCGCGTCGCGAATGCGGTCAAAATCATCTTGTCCTGCCCCACGACCGGTTCGTATTTTCCAGGCATCGACGCGTGATTCGGCCGAAATAATACGGTCGACAAGTTGTTGCGAACTCATTTCAAGGGAAAAAATAGCGACCGGAATGTTCTCTTTACAGGCGGCATGACGAACAAAATCAAGGGCGAGCGAAGTCTTACCTACCGAGGGGCGGGCCGCCAAAATAATTAGATCTGATTTTTGGAATCCGGAAAGCAAATTATCAAGATCACGAAAACCAGATGGAACGCCACGATGACCTTCTTTATTTTTATGCAGATTATCAAACCGCTCAAAAGCTTCAGCTAGAGTGTCTTTTAGAGCGACGTAAGTTTTTTTACTAAATAACCCTAAGTTAAAAATTAATTGTTCCGCTTTATCAAAAATAGTATCGATTTCTTCTGATTCGTTGTAGCCAAGCTCTAAAATACGGTCGGCTGAATTAATAAGATTACGCAGAGCTGATTTTTTAGCCACTGTTTCCGCATAAAAAGATATATTTGAGGCCGATGGAACAACTGATATTAATTCAGCTAGGTAACTACCGCCACCAATTTGATCTAAGCTTTTTTTGTTTCGGAGGTAAGAAGTCATTGTTACAACATCAATCGGTTCGTTTTTTTCCTTCAACTCCAACATCGCCTTCCAAATAATACGGTGTTTATTAGAATAAAAACTTTCAGCGGTAATGATGTCGAGAATTTCGTGGATTGAGTCGGGTTTAATCATAATGGCGCCGAGTAGTGCTTGTTCGGCCCCGATATCTTGAGGAGGTATTTTCATGGGCGATTGGCCAAAGCCTTGTTTAGTGACGGTTTCAGACATAAGTAATTATATTCTAACACCGAAGTTGCGACAGGCAATCCCACTAAAAAAGCCCAAAAATCGTTATTTTGGGTATTAGTGGGGGATAACATGGGATTAGCTTTTGGTTTTTACGGTTGGCCCTTCAGGGGTATCTTTTACCTCATAACCTTTGGCCTCGATTTCAGCTCTAATAAGGTCGGCTCGGGTCCAATCGTCTCGTTCACGGGCGACTTCGCGGTCTTGAACTAGTGAAATAATTTCCTCTGGTACGGTTTCGATGGTTAGGTTAAAATTAGAGTCAATAATTCCTAATACCTCGTCTATTTTAGTGAGCGTAGCTTTTTTATCGGTTGGTGGCAGATCGGAAGATAATGTTTGGTGTAGAATAGCCAGCCCCTTGGCGGTATTTAAGTCATCATTAATGGCGGTCATAAAATCGGAAACAACTGTCGGGTCGGCTTCACCGCCGTCCGGTAACCGATTAAATTCCAAATTTATTTTTTGCCATGATTTTTCGGCACCAGCTAGTGAATCAAAAGTAAAATTTAACGGGCTACGGTAATGAGCCCCTAGTAAAAGATAACGATAGGCGAGGGGATTGTAACCTTTACTTTTTAAGTCACTGATTGTAAAAAAGTTGTTTTCAGATTTACCCATTTTTTTACCATCAACTGTTATAAAAGCATTGTGAAGCCAATAATTCACAAAAGTTTGGCCGGTAGCACATTCCGATTGGGCGCGCTCATTGGTGTGGTGGACTGGTATGTGGTCTTCACCGCCAGTATGAATATCAAAATGGGCACCGAGATATTTCATACTCATGGCCGAACATTCAATATGCCAGCCGGGGAAGCCGACGCCCCAGGGCGAGGGCCATTCCTGTTGTCTAGTCTCATCTGGTTTACTAAATTTCCACAAAGCAAAGTCGGTTGCATTTATTTTTTCGCTATTAACCTCTACACGCGCGCCTTCTGTTTGTCCAGATAAATTAAGATGGGCAAGATCGGCATAAGCTTCATATTTAGCTGTGTTAAAATAAACCCCCTTTGATGTTTTGTAAGCAATACCTTTTTCTTCCAGTTTTTTAATCAGATCGATTTGTTCGGTAATGTGAGCCGAAGCGCGGGGAAATTCAGTGGCGACGGTTTTAATATTTAATTCGCTTAAATCATTAAAAAAAGCTGAAGTATAGCGGTTAATTATATTTTTGACGGTTGTTTGGTTGTCGCGAGCAGCCTTTTCTATTTTGTCCTCACCATCTTCACCGCCAGCTGGCGCACCGACATCGGTTATGTTAATAATCTGTTTTACGGCATAACCATTAGCCTCAAGCGTTTTTCTGACCAAATCAGACAAAACATACGAACGCATATTGCCAATGTGGGCATGGTTGTAGACGGTCGGACCGCAGGAATATAAACCAACTAGGTTGGAATCGATTGGCACAAATTCCTCTTTTTGACGTGAAAGAGTATTGTAAAAATAAAGTGGTCCGTGATTCATTTTTAGCTAAAACCAGCGTTTGTAACGGAAGAAAATAAACATCGAGGCCACGGCCGAGAGCATAATGACGACGATAATCCAAAAATCATAAGGGCGACCCAAGATTGGATTATAGACCGTGTTCATACCAAACATTGAGGTAAAAACTGTTAAAGGAAAAGTAGTAAAGGCCATAATTGTCAGCACCTTCATAATTTCATTGGTTTTAATCGACAGCATCGAGTCATTGGTAATTCGTAATTCTTTAAACATTTCTTGTAGGTTAGACAATGTGGCAAAAATTCGACGTTCAATATTGGTAATACGTTTTAGATAAAAGGCAAAATCATTACCCAAAAGATTGCCTCCAGAAACTTCGAGAGAATGTAAAACTTCTTCGTGGGGTTGAATTGACCAAGTGCAATCTAAAAGCTCGCGGTTTAAATCGGATAGGACCAACACCATTTCTTTTTCTTTACCAGCAAAAATATTTTCCTCGGCCTTTTTAAGTTCCTCGCCCAAAAAGGTTAAACTAGTATCCAGTGAGCGATACATTTTGATTAATATTTCAAACAAAAGATAGCCAGCGTGGATTTTTTTATCATCGACGCTTTGAAGGTTGGCCTCAAAAATTTGTCCAAATTCTTCTAAAGCCTGAACTGGCTCATAGTGAATAGTAATAATAAATTTTTTACCAACAATAAAATCGACTTCTTCAATACCGGCGCCTTCGGTTTTTTTGTTACCAATACAGAAACGACAAGCGGGAAAATGTAAAACTAAATATAAATAATTGTCATAGGTATCTAAGTGTGAACGTTTCGACGGCTCGGCTAATTCATTTTCGACTAAAGAGTGAATATTAAAATCGCTACTAAGGGTGGCGAGCTCTTCCTTGGAAGGGCTGGTGGCATCTATCCAGATGATGTCACGGTATTTAAATTGGCGGATCATATACGAAATTATATCTTGTCTATCGGTGTACCACAAGATGCGACAACAAAACTAAAACTATGATAAAATGATGTAACGTAAAATATTTTTATGAATCGATTTTGGGGCACATTTATTTCGGTGGTTTTTGTGGTCATCGCCCTTGGCGGGGCCTTTTTTGGTGGTGCTTATGTTGGCTATAATTCTCGTCCAGCTATCGACAATGTGACCGGTTTAAATAATAAAGAAGTGGGTAAGCCAGCTGAAGTAGATTTTGCACCATTTTGGCAGGCCTGGGCTATATTAAACGAAAAGTATGTAAATGGTAATAGTACCTCAACGGCTGAAGTAAAAAATGAGGAAAAAGTTTGGGGGGCTATTTCGGGTATGGTGGCCGCGGCGGGGGACCCATATACAGTATTTTTACCCCCTGAAGAAAAAAGACAATTTGAAGAAGATATTTCTGGTAATTTTAGTGGGGTGGGAATGGAGGTTGGGGTTAAAGATGGTCTATTAACCGTTGTCTCGCCCCTACCAGGTAGTCCAGCTAAACTGGCCGGTATAAAAGCAGGAGATAAGATTATTGAAATCAATGGTGAAGTGGCGGCCGAAATGACGGTCGACAAAGCAATCGGTAAAATTCGTGGCCCCGAAGGGACTAAAGTGGTTCTGACCTTAATTACTCCTGACACTAGCTCGGCCGGCCAATTACCTAGTCCCCATCAAATTACAGTGACGAGGGCAGTTATAGAAATTCCGACCATTGACACAGAATTGCGACCAGATGGTATTTTTGTTATTCGCCTTTATAACTTTAGTGCTAACTCGCCCGAGCTTTTCCGCCAGTCCTTACAAAAGTTTTCAGCGTCAAAATCTAATAAACTGATTCTAGATTTACGAGGCAATCCCGGTGGTTATTTGGAAGCGGCCGTTGACATGGCTAGTTATTTCTTACCCAAGGGTCAAGTTATTGTTTGGGAACACCAAGGCGCAGATGCCCAGGATGTCGCCTATCGCAGTAAAGGCTATGATGTTTTTGCTGATAATCTAAAAATGGTTATTTTGGTTGACAAAGGTAGTGCTTCAGCGTCAGAAATTTTAGCTGGAGCTTTGGCTGAATATGACATTGCAACTTTGGTGGGGGAGACGACCTTTGGTAAAGGCTCGGTTCAGGAACTAGTGCCAGTGACAGCCGATACCTCACTTAAGGTGACTATTGCGCGTTGGCTAACCCCCAAGGGCGTATCTATTTCCAAGGCTGGTCTCAAGCCAGATATTGAAGTAAAAATGACCCTCGAGGAATATACGGCTGGTAAGGATCCCCAATTCGATAAAGCGATAGAAATTTTGAAAAAATAAAAGGGCACACTCTGAACGAGTGGCCCCTCGCTGGAAAGTTTGACTGTTGAAATCGTCTGTGCACAGACGACGTTCTTATGCACATCACCTAAAGATGTTTGCTGGCGCAGGCGCCAGCCTTCTTGTGATGTATCAACAATCTCCTACTCCAACTTATCTTAATGACTATCATAAAAACATAAAATTAACAAGGAAAAGGTAAGGGTTTTAACGAGATGGCCGCTACTTATGGACAAAAACTTCAAATTAAGCTATTATCACTGGGTTATATAAAATAAACTAATCAAAAATATGAAGGTATTACTAATGCAAGATGTGGCCAAATTGGGCAAAAAATATGAGATCAAGGAGGTGTCATCGGGATATGCCCGCAATTTGCTTATTCCTTCTGGTAAAGCAGTAACGCCAGAAATTTTTTCAGCTGCTAAAATAAGCGCGTTACAAGAAAAGCATTTGCACGCGGCGACCAAAAAAGCAGCCGAACTTACCTCAACTATTTCGGCTTTGGCAGAAAAGAGGGTAGTGATAAAAGGTAAAGCTAATGAAGAAGGCCATCTGTTTGCTGGCATTAGCAAGGATGTCATTGCTGAAGCGATTAAAGACCAACTAAACATTACCGTCGCAACCGATGATATTCACCTTGGTCATGCTTTGAAAGCAGTCGGTTCCCATGAAGTAGAAGTTGGACAAGGTAATAAAATCGAAGTTATCGTTGAAGCGGAAGGTTAAATTATAAGTCACTATTTTTTTGTAATATATACAAAACCCCCGCGCCTACGGCGCGGGGTTTTTGGTGTAAATTATTATTTAGTGACAACACTTGCTACCTTGTGAACTTTACTTTTGCCATTGAAGCCCAGTTTACGTTTTTCGGTAAATTTTACTTTACCTTCAGCCACTGCAAACAGGGTGTGGTCTTTACCGATTTTAACATTGCTTCCAGCTAGGATTTTGGTGCCGCGCTGACGGACAATAATAGAGCCCGCTTTGGCATCTTCGCCGTCGTGGAGTTTGGTGCCTAAATATTTAGGATTTGAGTCGCGGAGGTTTTTAGCGGTACCGCCCGCTTTTCTATGTGCCATGGTTTGACTATACTATATTTAAATAACCCCATGAGTATAAGAGAAATTACGGAAAAAATCAAGTCCCAAGCGGGGGAGAGGGAACTAGACCTGTTCATTATTTGTCTAGTGGTTTTGCTAGGTTTTTTTGGCTATGGTCTAGTCAGATTGGGGCAAATTAAACAGGGGAGTCAACCAGTCCAGGTTCTGATGAGTGAAAATAATGACGATAGATACAGTAAAGCCCTGACTCTTGGTAAGTATGTGGCCTCGCGGTCAGGAACCAAATATCATTTACCGTGGTGTTCGGGGGCGAAGCGGATAAAAGAAAAAAATAAAATTTGGTTTGAAACAGAAGAAGCGGCTCGGGCCGCTGGTCTCACTCCGGCCGCCAATTGCCCGGGAATCTAATTTTTTTGACAAATAAAAACGGTTCCAGGGTTTGCAAGCTTAGTCACTCCCCTGGCCAAACTACGGGGGAGAGGGAGGATATAATACTTTTATATTTTTAGCAATTTAAAAATGTCTAAGAATAAAGAGTTGGTCCAGGAGAAGAGGGGAGGTTAAAAATAAAACAGTTTTAATATTATATGGATATTTGTCAAGGTTAGAGTTTGATTAATATAGTGTCGCACAACATAGATTTTGCGACACTGCCTATATAATAAACCTAAGATAAATTGGTCTCTTGGTGCCTTCCTGACAGTCGCTATTTTCTTGGCCTCTAAAATCGTTTTTTAGCTTAGTTTGGGGTCAAAGGGGTATCTTTGTACCTCCCTCTCTTTTACCATCGGATTAGTTTGGATAATTTAATGATTATTAGCGGGCGAAGGTTTAGCTGGCTTGACCACTCCCCCCATCTAATTTTTTCAATTTTATAGGGGAGTCGGCATAATAAAAAAAGAACCGCAGGCGAGCTTTCGCTCGACCTACGGCCTTGTCTTTCGTGGGGTTCGAGGCCATTACCAGAAATCTTGTCTGCCCTGCTACCGCCTAGGACCATAGCTAGCGTTAGTTAACGAGTCAAGATTAAATTAATCTTCCACCTTGACCAAACTATTTTTAAGTTTTTGGTAAGCGTGATAGATAAACCAGAGAGTAATAGCCGGGAGTTCCCAAAGTAGGTCGACCAGGTCCTTTTGCAGCTGTTCCATATTAGTCAGTTCAGGTTTTAAGTGTAAAAAATAAAATCGCAACTGGCGACAAATATATTATATCAAAATAAATAAGATTGACTGTGGATAAAACAAACCCCGTGGGGTTTAGACCACAGGGTTTATTTTTTGGGACCAGCACGGTTTGCTCCATTTCCAATGTTTGGCGCCTTCGTGCTTGATTAGCCACAAGGCGTAATCGATATTTCCTTGAACCGAATAAATATCGAATCCTAACACTAGACTTTTTTCGAGGTGATATTTTTCGTTGATTTGAAAAAGTCCCACATCGAGCGGATTATGAACTCCGCGGAGTACTGTTCCCGTATCAGCATCAAACTGCTGATAAGTGCTTTCACAGAATGCGATTGCTTTTGTAAGATTAGCATCAACTCCCTGTTCCTTGCTTTTTTGGGCAATTAGCTCAGGAATCTGGTTTGTTTGAGTTTTAGCTTCAGCTTGCAAAGTAGCAACCTGCGCAACTTCCACCTGGACGTCGGGTCTGGTCGAAACCGGACCTTCAGCGATGGTGGGAGTTATATTTGAGAAAGCTATAAGGCCAGCCATGCCTATTTGTAAGGTTCGTATTATAAGCCGTAGGGCTAGATTTTAATTTGATCAGAGTTGGCGGAACCTTGTAGTGGGAACCAGGCCAACTCTAAACAAAAAAACACTTGGCAGTGTTTGTGTGATGATTGAGTTTTGAATCTTACTTAGTAGCACACACCAACTAAGTAATTGTCAATATTATAGCAGAGGCTAGTCTTGCTGTCAAGCGTTTTTTGTGGTCTAAAATATACCTTAAAATAAGGGTATTTAAGTGGTTTTTTGTGATTCAACCCAATTAGAAACCAAAGGCCAGAGCCAGCCTAGAATCCAATTTTCCCATATCCAAGTTGCTGGTTCGCGGATAAAATTGGTCCAAAGATAGACCAAACCACCCCAGGCCTTCTCCCCTAGCCCTTTTAGAAATTGTAAATTGTCCTGACCGGCATCTGATGACAGAATTTCCTTCAGATTGACGTTAAAGTAGGCCAGTAAAATTACAACAATAACAATTATAACTATAAGACGAATGAAGCCCGATGATTTTATTTTATTAGACATAAATTAAATAAGCACGAAGCTCCAAGCACGAAGCACGAAATCCGAAACAAATGGGCTCAAAGCATTAAATATTAAATTTTATACGTTTTAATTTTTTCCATTTAGGATTTGGGTATTGTTTCGCCTGCCTGCCGGTAGGCAGGAATTTCGATATTCGTTTTTCGGATTTTACTCTTTAGCTTATTATAAATAAGACAAAGGGTTTAGTACAGCTTCGCGGGTGGCTAATGGTAGACGGTAAACACCACAACCGGGAACCGCCGACTGTAGAGTACCAACCTGTGAGCCATCAGAAGCGAGTAGGGTAAAATGTAAATGTGGACCAGTAACATAGCCAGTCGCGCCACTATAAGCAATAACATCGCCAGTTTTTACTATCTGACCTTCGCTTACTTTGGCTAGTGACAAGTGAGCGTAGACACTGGAGAGGCCGTTTGGGTGTTTGACCATTACCCATTTGCCATATGAGGCGCCCTTGCAGGCAGTGTCGGTGTCGCCAACCCCGAGAACTACACCGTCGAGAACGGCCTTGACGGGTGTGCCGACCGCGGCGGCCAGGTCAATACCGTTGTGTCCCTTGCCTTGATAAATTTGCGCATTGGCAGTGGCAAATGGCGTGTTGCCAAAATATTGAGTAATTACTACTTTATCTAGTGGCCATTTAATTACTCCTCGGCCAGTGGCGGGCAGGGCGCCGGGGTTTACAATTAAATTTAAGGCGGCTTCAGCTTTTTTAATTTCCGCCTCCACGGCGTTTTTCTTGGCGAGGCGATCGGCGAGGAGTTGCTGATAGTTTTTTTCTTGGTTTTGAGTTTGAGTTAGGAGGGTGCTCTTTTGAGTTTGATTTTGGGTGACAATTTTTCTTTGGTCAGCCAGTTTTACTTGTAGGCCAGCCAGTCGTTCTTTTTCTTTTTCTGATTGAATTTTTTCTTCTTCATATGAGGCTTTGGTTTTCTGTAGAATTCTAATGTGATCAATCAGTTTTGTTTGTAGGGAATCAAGGGAGCTAGCACCAGCTAAAAAATCAGATAAGGTGTTGTGTTCTAAAAAGGCGAGAGTCAGGCTTTCGCGATCGGCTAGTTGCATTTGCCTTAGGGCTTCCGCCACCGCTTCCTCACTTTTTTCTATTTTTTGAGCGCTAGTCAAAATTTCCCCGCCTAGTTTTTTGATAGTGAGACTGGTACTGTCAATTTTCTTTTGGGTCAGAGCCACATCGGTTTCTAATTTTCTTTTAGTGGCCTCCAGGCGAGCCAATTCATTTTTTAGAGTCGCTGATTGACCTTTGGTGGCTGATAACTTGACTTGGTATTCGGCAATTTCCCGCTCTAGCTGGGCAATCTCACGATTTTTAGAAGTAATTTGACCTTTAAGCTCGTCTACTGATTGGGCGCGAACATTGCCAGAAGAAAAAAATAAAGTGCCAAGCACTACAAAAACAATTATATATCGAAAATATCTAGCAAGCATATAGTTATTATATCTTTTTAACCATAATCGGTCTAACAAAAAACCAGCCAGAGCGGTCAAGCTCCAACTGGTGCTGCTAATACCTGTTGTCTTTTTGTTGGGTCGGTTTCGCCACCGAGGGTGGGGGTTTTTGCGTAGAGGTGGCTTCAGCGTATGCCATAGCCACCTCGGCATATGCTTCAATAACTAACTGTGGACTTAAAACTTTTAGCTTGTTTTTCCTGGCCATACTAAACTCACCTCCTTTCTAAATTAATATAAGCAAATTTATTCAAAAACAACAAACCCGCCTCGCGCACGACAACGGGTTTGTTGTGGCGCAGGGCGGGGGTCACTTGAACGGAAGACTGATAACTAAGGTGGCGCACCCATCTTTTCTTATAGTCGGAAGCTGGGCCGTTTTTGCGCTAGATGTTTCTAGCAAAAGCTGCAAAGCTTTGACGACCAGGTCTCCTTCGTTCGCCACCCTTCGGCTTTTGAGCAAGGTGCGATTTGTGATGGCTTCTCCAAGGACGTCTGGGTCGATATCTTCGCACCTTACTTCAATGGACCTTGTGTCACCTTTACCTATAACTACTTTCACTTTGATTTCCTCCTTATCCATCCGTAGTTGTCGGTCGACGTAACAATAGATACTCTTTTCATTTTCTAATATTAGACTAATATAAAAACTAAATCTTGTCAAATTACGATAAGGGCCCACAGATTTCTATTGTTAGACACTCGGTGTTTAACAAAAGGTTAGGAAAACAACAAACCCGCCCTCGCGCACGACAACGGGTTTGTTGTGGCGCAGGGCGGGTTACTTTGTTATCCAATCTATCCAACCAGCATCTAGGAACCCCTCCACCATATTCGTGAGGTTTTTGCTGCGGCTTAACGTTGGGTCGCAGTCGTGTATACCTCCGTCAAGTATTACCTCGTCCGGTTTCTCGGGGGTCCAAATAAGGTCTGTGACCTTAAATAGGGCAGGAGCAGCCTCCTTGTCACTGCAAATCGGTAGCCATAGTGACATCCCGATCTGTGGAGGGAAGGGCATACCCTCTATTTTCAAGCCGATGCTAAGTCGAATCAGGTGGAACCATATCTCCATGGGGTATACCTCCTATGTAGCGTTGTTTTTGGGAACTCTTTTGATATTATATCAAATTTATTTATATAAGTCAATGACTACTATTATTCTTGATTTTACTTCTTCTTTCCCTAAAATTGCCGCGACGGTAAAAGGATCGGGCGATTTTTCTTTACCAGTGAGGGCGACACGCATCGGCCAGAGGACCTCTTTTCTCCCGTTTTCGGTGGCAAAATCCCAAATAGCATCCTTGATTTTGGCTGGAATAAATTTATCGGCGGGAATATTTTCTAATAAAGAAATAACGGTTGGCAGGTGCTCGATATTGCCTAAAAGTTCTTTATCAACCACTGGGGCAGTAAATAAGTAGTTCCACTCCCCTGTCTCGCACATTTCGTCTAGTTCTTTCAAAGTGCTCAAACGTTCAAAAATAACCGGGACCAAGATCGCTAGTTGCTCGGAGTTTAACTCGGCCAATTTGGGAATACGTTCGCTAGCGATATTGGTAAGTTCCGCTAGTGAAAGTTTTTTCAAGTGTTCGCGGTTGTACCAAAGCAGTTTTTCGTCGTTGAAAATGGCCCCAGATTTTTGCACCTTAGCCAGGTCAAACTTTTCTATTAACTGGTCAAGAGTAAAAATTTCTTCCTCGGTGCCGGGGTTCCAGCCGAGCATCGCCATAAAGTTTAGGAGGGTGGCGGGCAAGTAACCACGGTCGCGGTACTCCGTCAGCGCCAGTGCCCCTTTCCTCTTAGACAGCTTGGACCGGTCAGGGGCTAAAACTAGCGGTAAATGGGCATAAATCGGGCTAGGAGCGCCGATCGCCTCTTGAATGAGGATTTGCCTAGGGGTATTGGAAATATGGTCCTCGCCCCGAATAACATGGGTTACCCCCTCGGTAAAATCATCCACCACGACCGCCAGGTGAAAGACCGGCTCGTCTAAAGATTTGGCGATGATAAAGTCTTTGAGCTCGGTGGTGTCAAATTCAATGTTACCCCTAATAAGGTCGTTAAAAACCACTTTTTTGTTGGGGTTTTTAAAGCGGATAACTTCACTTCGGTCACCTTCTTTGGTGGGAGTCTCTTTTGAAATATAGGCATGACCAGAGGCAATCATTTTTTCTAAATATTCACGGTGGACAGGAGCATTGGCCGATTGGCTATACTTTTCGTCAAAATCAAGACCAAGCCAAGCGAGTGATTCTAAAATATTGGCTTCATATTCTGGCTTACTGCGCGCCCGATCGGTATCTTCGATGCGTAAAATAAACTTACCACCATTTTGGCGGGCAAAAAGATAGGCAAAAACCGCTGTGCGATAATTGCCAGCGTGTAAAAGCCCGGTCGGGCTGGGGGCAAAACGAGTGACAATTTTAGAATTCATCCCGTTAGAGGCCCGCCTGCCATCGCCTAAAGCGCCAACAGTGGACTAGGTTATTAATTAATAAATCAACCATATTCATTGTAAATATCACTTGTAGTGCTCTGGCTTTGGCGGGCAGGTAGGACACGGACTTTTTGTTCCTGCCTGTACCATAAATTAGTTGGTTAATAATTTGGGTTTTCATCGTGAAATTAAATTTAGTGTCTCTGCCTACCGGCAGGCAGGCGTGACCTCTAACGGGATTCGTGAGCAAAGGCAATATCGATAATTTCTTCGGCAATTTTTCGCCCCGCCTCCGGCTGGGCAAAACTTTTAGCGCCAGTCCGCATCTCGGCTTGAATCTCCGGTGAGGACAAGATACGATCGATTTCCGAGACGACAATCGAGGGCGAAAGATTGGTCTCTTCCATCACCACCGCTCCGCCCGAGCGCGCATAAGCAAAAGCATTGGAACGTTGGTCGTGGCTCACTTCTTCGGGGATAGGAATGATAATAGAGGGAATACCCCAAGTTGCAATTTCAAAGATGGTTGAACCAGCGCGCGACACGACCAATTGGGCCACCCCAGCCGCCATACGCATCGCCAAGTTGTCTAAATAAGGAAACGGCTGATAGCGTCGAGCGTTGGGATTATTTTCTAATATAACTTTGACCCGATCGGAAATATCTTCAAAATTATTTTTGCCGGTTTGATGAATAATTTGATAGCGAGTCACCAATTCGGGTAGGGCATCGAGGATGGCATTATTAATAGACTGCGCCCCCAGTGACCCACCCAAAATCAGAATTATTGGTAAATCCTCTTCCAGTTTAAGAAATTTTTTAGCTCCCTCCGGAATAGGGCGCATTATTTCGCGTCGCATTGGGTTACCGATAACAGCGGTTTTGTCACTTTTAAAGTATTTAGCTGCATCAGGATAAGACAAGGCAATCCGGACAGCAAATTTACCGGCCCATAGATTGGCTCGTCCGGGGCGCGAGTCAGACTCGTGAATAAAGAAAGGAATACCTAAAATTCTAGCGGCAATCGCGGCGGGCATGCTGGCGTAACCACCTTTGGAAAAAATAACATCAGGATAAATAGCAAATAAACGCCACAGGGCGATAATTGTGCCGTACATTAAAACAAAAATGTCGGTAAAGTTTTTTAGAGAAAAATATCGTCGCCATTTTCCTGAAGGAGTGTTGACAAAAATAATCTCATTATCACGCAGTAGTTTTTCACTGTATGGATGATCGGACATAAAATAAAATTTTGTGCCGATTAGCTTTCGTTCATAAATAACATCACGTAGCTCTTGGGCTACGGCAATAATCGGATAAAAATGTCCACCTGTTCCCCCACCAGTAAATAATATTTTCATCCCGTTAGAGGTAGGACACGGACAGTTGGTCCGCGTCGCTACTAGACTTTAGTTTGATAATGATATTGTTTAACATATGGTAGTTGGTGTCAGTGTCCGTGACCTCTAACGGGATTCATTCCGACAGTTGTCTTTTATGCCGGGCGATATTCATTATAATACCCACCGCCGTTAAACCAAACAGAAGAGCCGAACCACCTTGAGAAACAAAAATTAGGGGTTCTCCAGTCAAGGGAATAAGCCCTAACATGGCCCCTATATTAGCCAGTGATTGGGATATAATGAGTATAACAAGACCGGTGGCTAACAGTCTACCAAAAATGTCGCCACTACCACTAGCAATTTTTAAACCAAAGAGACCAAAAGACAAAAATAACAGCAATATAATAATAGTGCCAATAAAACCAAACTCCTCGCCGGCCACGGCAAATATCGAATCACCAATCGGTTGAGGTAAAAAATTAAATTTTTGCAGACTCTGACCAAAGCCCCGTCCACTAAATCCACCCGAGCCAATGGCGATGAGTGATTGATTTATTTGATAGGCCGAGCCCTGGGTGTCACTATCCGGGTCTAGAAAAGTGGTAATACGGTCACGCAAATAAGGTTTTACTACTACCAAAAGACCTAAAGCCAAAATTCCGCACAAGGCCACAATTAAAAGGTGTCGCCACTTTCCTCCCCCAACAAAAAATTGGCAAATTAAGGCCGAAGCAATAACTAAAAATGTGCCCGTGTCTGGTTGCAAGATTAACAAAAAGCCAGACACAGCCATTAGAATAAACATCGGGATTAATCCGTAACTAATAGTGCTAGCTTTTTGCTTGGCGGTAGCCAGCCAGGCGGCATAATACATTATGATACCAAGTTTAAGTAACTCGGCCGGCTGAATCGAAATACCCCCAAAACCTAACCAGCGGGTGGCGCCACCAGCTGATATACCAAGACCGGGTATGAAAACTAGGGCGGTGGCAATAATAGATAAAATAAGTAACGGTAAAGAATAGACCCGCCAATAGCGGTATGGAATATTGGATACTAACACCATTGCTACTAAACCAACCAATAAAACAATAAACTGTTTTAAGCCAACATGAATAAAACCGGACATGTCACTACCGATCATGCCAAGCGAGGCCGATAAAAATATAAAAAAACCAAAAAGAGAAAGTATGACGACTAAAATAAGAAAGAAACGACTCTCATTTTTTATACCAGCTCGACTCATTTGTCGAGCAAAATTAAAATCATTCCCACAATGGCCGTAATAATACCAATAATCCAAAATCGCATTACCACTTTGTAGGCGGGCCAACCAATAGCCTCAAAATGGTGGTGCAGAGGGGCCACAAGGAAAACCTTTTTTCCACCGCGCATTTTTTTAGATAACAATTGAATAACCACTGAGGCGGAAGTTAAGACCAAAGGAAAAGCGATAAGGGGTAGCCAAAGCACCGAATTGGTCAAAAAGGCGACAACGGTCAGGGTGGTAGTCAATCCCAAAATTCCAGTTTCCGACATATAAAAACGGGCGGGTGGAATATTAAACCAAAGAAAGGCCAGTGTTCCGCCGGCCACCACGGCGCAAAAAGCAGCTAAGTCAATTTGGTCTTGAAAAAAGGCGATGCCGGCATAGGCGGCAAAGATAATGGCCATAATTCCGCCGGACAAGCCATCGAGGCCATCGATAACCCCGCTGGAAAAGAGGGCGGCCATCACCAAGACAAAAATCGGGATGAGCCACAGGCCCACCGCTAGCTCGCCCCAAAACGGGATATGAAGGGTGTCGACGCCTAGTTTGGCATAAAACCACCAGCCACCAATAAGGCCTAAAGTAATAACTATAGACAGACGATTCCAAAACGATAGTCCCCCATTGTATTTACCAGCTTTTGGTTCACGAATTTGCAAAATATCATCTAAAAGGCCAAGCACCGAGGCTGAAATTAAGGTAAAAAGTGGCAACCAGGTTTGATTGCGGGAAAGAAAATCCAGTTTAGTGGTGACATCAGTCGGATAAATTTGAGAGATTAGCCAAATTACCGCAATAGTTAAAAGAGCACTCGCCCAAATAATAATTCCCCCCATTCTAGGTGTGCCGGTTTCTTTGTGAGCGTGAAGCTGATTAAAAATTGGAGTGGCGCGTCCATCGGGCGCAGTTTTTCCTGCTTTCTTCTTCCACATCTTGTATTTGTAAAGATAGTGGGTCAGGCCGGGCGTAATGGCGATACCAATAAAGAAGGCAATGGCGGTGGGGGCAAAAACTTTAATAATAGATAAAATCATAAATGTATTATAAAACAATTAACTAGAAAAATAATCTATTGTGCCACGAACTAAAGCTAAGACATCAGTAAAACGCCCATCTTTAGTAGAACCAAGGACCACTATCACTATTGGCTGAGCTAAACCAGCATCAAAGGCCACTGCCAGGTTTCCACCGGCTGATAAGGTATAGCCAGTTTTAGAGGCAATTAGTCCGGGAATTTTACCAACAATGTCGTTGGTGTTACTGCCAAAATATGTTTGACCAGTGGCCGATTTTGAACTAATGGACGGTTTAGTGCTCACCGTCATTAGGTTTGGTTTTTCTTTTATTATATATGACATTAACAAGGCCATGTCGCGGACAGAACCATATGAACCACCTAAAGATGTTCCAACATCAAGACCAGTTTCGTTTAGGTAGACAGTATGAGACAGACCGATTGCTCTAGCCTGGTCGTTCATTTTGGCTACCAAGTCAATACCGCGACCGCTAGCGGCTTCTCTTAAGGCACTACTAGCGCCATTGGCCGAGGTGGTTAGTTTATAATCTATTAATTCCTGGGCGGTCCAATTGTCACCAGCGATTAGACCAGCATTGCTTCCACCGGCGAGAGCTGAAGTTGAAATTGGTATGATATCATTTGGCGCAAATATTTCGCTTGCGACTAAAGCCGTCATAATTTTAGTAATTGAGGCCAACGGCAATTCCTCATCAATATTTTTTTCATAAATTACCTTTTCTTTTTCTACGTCCCAAACAATAGCCGATTTGGCTTCAAGACTAACGGGCAAAAATGTTTTAGTAATCATAGGTAATGGGGTTACTTGAGCAGTATTTTTATCAAGTGGCACGGCCTCACTCCATTTTGGTAGTATGGCAATAGTTAAACTGGCAACAAAAATAGCGCCCACAACCACCACCGCTCGTCCATATATTTTAGGGTGATTCCAGTTCATTTATGGATTAGTTGTTACTTTTACCGTTGATTCGACTGGTTTTTGCATAAAATTTTTAATTTCATTCTCAATTTTTTTAAATTCAGGCAATTCCTCTATGTTTGATATACCAAGATGGGCCAAAAGATCAGCGGTTGGCCGGTAAACAAAGCTACGAGCATCATTAGGGTTTGGTAGGCGCAAAACTAATCCCCTAATTAGTAGATGGCGCAAAATAAAACTAGAATTTACGCCCCGAACATAGTCTATTTCAGCTCGACTAGCTTCACCGCGGTATAAAATAATAGTTAGTGTTTCTAGTCCGGCCTTACCAATATCCTTAGCCAATTCTTCTTTGGCTAATCGTTCTATTAATTCACTTACTTCGGGGGCGGTCACTAGGGTTAAACTAGAGCCAATTTCCATTAGTCTTAATCCACTAGCCTGTAATGAATTTTTAAGAGTCTCAATGGCATTTTTTATGTCACCTTCATCAACCTTTAATAACCTAGCTAAGGTGGCTATTTCTATTGGCTCAGATTTATAAAAAAGCACCGCTTCTAATTGGCTTGCGAGATTCATAATGTCTATATTATACCGTTTAAAATCATATTGGCCAAATGGAAAAGTACGATTTGTTATTGACAAAATGTACTAAAGATGATAAAAAATGGCAGGCTTGAACAAAGGAGAAACTATGAATCTTAAGCTGTTGGCGGTGGTGATGTTTGTTTTGGTTGGGTGTGCGACCACTGGTTTGCCACAAAATCTGAACCTCCCGCTGGAGGTAGGATTTCGAGATGTGATTGTAGAGGGAGTGGTCACCACCAAACCCACCGCCTTCAAAGGAGCACAGACAGGCGTTTGTATTGTCCTCTTTGAGGGTGGCACCAGTGCAATTCCTCGTCTAGTGACGGTGGATATGCCCGCTGGTGGTCGTCTAAACTTTGGCGACCGAGTTAAGCTTGAAGTTGCCGAGCAGGTCGGTGGCGATGTGGTTTATCACATCAAAACTGACTCAATACCTTCGGAGAAAGAGAAATGAAGATTTTCTGTTTCTCTGTGAGCGCGCGCAGGGCCTTGTCCTGCGCGCGATTTTAATATCTAGGTATTCCCGGCTTAGTGCTTTGCATATCAATATCGGCATAGTGGGCATGTTGCTCGACCTCAATCATTCCCTGTTTGACTAATTCCAGCATACCCAAAAAACTAACGATCACGCTGATTTTTTCGGCTCTATCACGAGGGGCAAATTCACTAAACTTCAGCGAAATTGCCGATTGGATACGAGCGGCTAAATCCTCGATGGTTTCCTGTAAACTTCGAACCTTTTTAATAATCACTTGGGGAATTAATTCCATTTTAGGTAAAGACGACAAAATTTTATGGATCGCAGTTAAGAGACCATCTTTGGTTATTTCCGCTGTTGGGGTAAAAACTGGCGTAATGTTTTTATTTGGCTCACGGAAAAAAAGTGGGTTTTCACCATATATTTTTTTAATATTTATACCTACACATTGAATATATTGATATAGTTTTAACCGTCGTTCCAATTCTTCAGCGTCAGTTTCTTCTTCTGCGGTCAGAGATAGTCCAGGTAAAAGTGAAGCTGATTTTATGAGCATTAAAGTTGAAGCCACTACTAGAAAGTCAGCGGTTTCGTGTTTGGGTAAATATTCAAACTGCGATAAATAAGCCACATAGTCGTCGGTGATAGTGGCAATATTGACCTGGCAAATGTGCAGTTTTCTTTTTTCAATCAATTGCAAAAGAAGATCAAGGGGGCCTTCGAAGTCTTGGAGTTTAAGGGCAAAGGTTTCGGACATTCCTCTTATTATACCGGTTTTAAATTTTTTAGACAAAAAAAGAAACCTGTCGCGTGGGAGTCGCGACAGGCTCTGGAGTTGGGCTGCTAGGGTCAACCCTTCTCCATTGGTTGGGGGCTGCTCAGGGAAAATTCAGACTTGGGCGGGCTGGGGGACGCAACTTCGGAAGGAGAAGCGTCAAGGCCAAGGTATAAAACTTATGGACAACGAAAGGGAGATGAAAGGTAAATGAAGCGCTACTGCCCACTTCCCCCAGCCCGACCCAAGTGAAAAAACGGGTAAATTTACCTTTGAATCCGAACACCTTAGAATTAGTTTTATGAAAAAATTT
>CAYHFD010000009.1:0-18490 GCA_964355855.1 uncultured Candidatus Saccharibacteria bacterium
AAGGCGTGGTATGATAGCAATATACCTCGTCAGCTTGCTGCGAGGTAGTTAATTCAAAATGCCAGATTTTTATCTGGCATTTTGATTATAGTTTGGAAATTTCTTTCAAATCTTTGTCGGGAAGGTATAGGAGGAGCATTCCAACCACTACCCCTATTATGCCGGATAGAAAATGGTTGCCTGATAGAAAAACAAAATCCAGGGCGTCTAAAATGTACCAGACGCCACGCCACACCAGAACCAAACCCAAGACCACTAAAAAGTTTTTAGCGAAATAACTTGTTAGGGCCGATGCTTTAGTTTCTTTCATGTTTGAATAATAACATTTTCAAAATAATTTTTCCGTGTTTTTATACCCAGGTGGATATGTTAATCTATACTATATGAAAAAAATACTATTACTTATATTTTGTTTAGTCATTTTGTTTGTTGTTTGGTATGTGTTTGGCCCTAAAAAAGAAAGCCCAACTATAGCGGAAGACACCGAAACAATATTAGATTCAGAAATAGTCAGAGAAGGGTGGGTGGGTGACGACCTAATCGGATTACCTTTTACGGTGCCAGGGGTTGAGCAGGAAATAATTATTGCCCAAGACATTGTTGATTATAAAAATGGCGATAGTGTTGGTAGTGTTATCTACTTGCCAGAACATGCTGTAAGGGTAAATACTGAAAGTAAAGATTTTATTGTTGCCCCCTTTGCCGCCAATACTGGGGGGAGTGGCACTTTTGTCTATTTAGTTTTATATGTTAAGGAAGCTGAAAAATACATTCAAGCCGACAGCTTCCTTTTGGGTGATAGAATTAAACTCGAAAAAGTTAGTTCTGTGTCAGGTGGGGTAGAGGTAGTTGTTTATGATCGTTTGCCAGATGAGCCATATTCGGCTATGCCAACGCAAAAGAAATATTTGTCATTTATTATTATGGATGGAAAATTACAAGCTAAGACCAATTCTAATTCAAGCAATGAGTAAAATCTGGTTCAAGCAAAAAATTTTAACGGCGGTGATAAAATAAAAACCAACACTATGAACACAAGTCCCAGCCTACAATCGTTGTTTGAGTTTTTGAGATTGATGTCCAAGTTTCAATCAATTGAAAGAAAACTTTATGTTGTGGGTCTAGAGAGGAGGGAAAATGATGTCGAACATTCTTTTTTATTGGCGATATCTGCATGGTATATTATTAGTTCCGAGCAACTGTCACTTGATATAAACAAGGCAATTAAATATGCATTAGTTCACGATTTGGTAGAGATTTATGCTGGCGATGTTTCTTTTTATGATAAAAAATCTTTGCGTGAAAGAAAAAAAGAAAGAGAGGCTCTAAGTCTTTTAAAATTAGAAAAAGATTTTTCTAAATGGCAAGAATTTTCTGGCTTAGTTCATGCTTATGAAGAAAAGGGTGATCCTGAAAGTCGGTTTGTTTATGCTCTTGATAAACTTTTACCAATAGTAAATAACTACCTTGATAACGGGAAGACTTGGAAAAAAGACAAAATCACCCTCGAACAAGTTATAGAGTACAAACAAGACAAGGTGGCCTTGTCGCCGGACATTAAGATTTATTTTGACGAACTCATAAGTATTCTTAAAGATAAGGAAGTTGATTTTTTCCCGACCGATTGAAAAAGTCGGCAATTTGTATTACAATACCTCCGTTATTTATTCAGCCATTGTAGCTCAGTTGGTAGAGCACCCCCATGGTTATTGCATAGCCCTCCACCGAGGAAACTCGACGGATGTTGCCCGAATAACGGTTAAAGGCCTTTTTAAAGGTTCAGACCGTGGCCCGACTTTGGGCCCGAACGACTGACAAGGGGCGCTAAGTCCGCTTTGGCGGATAGGCGCAAGATACAGTCTAGTCCTCTTATAAACTTTAAAAAGTGAAATAGAGGTGTACACGAAGGGGGAGGTCTCCGGTTCGATCCCGGACAATGGCTCCAGAATCAGACTTCCAGACAAGAGACCAACTTTATAAAAAATTCGTGAGAATGTCTCCCTGTTTTTGAGGACAGGAAGACGGAATTCGAATACAGTTCGGTGCCTCGTGCATTCAGATTAGTAGAGAAACATCTGCAGTCGAGGGGGCCTCTAGAGCGAAGTGTAAGGGACACCCGAGACTGCAGATGTTTTTAATGTGGTATGCACGAGGGCTCTGTTCTTTAGAGATGCATCCGAGCTTTAATTAGATTCACCAAAATTTGTTCAGTGTGGTAAATACCATGTCTGGAAAAGACCAAAATTTTACAATGTTGATCTTCCAGTACTCGGAATATGACTCGATATCCTTTTGACTTGCCAATGTTTTCTTTCAACGGAACCACTCTGCCTTTGTAAATTTTTGCTAAACCAAAGCCTGGGTAGTGATCAATTCCGGGAGTTTCCCTAAGACCTTTTAGACAAAAAAGTCGCTCCCATGCTTCAAGCGATTCTTTCGCAGCCGGAAAACGACGCAAACTTCTAAAATCTTTTTCGAGATCGTCGTGCCGAGAAAGTTCCATGGCTCGGGCTAGATATTCTGCATCTCTCCGTATTTGTTTCGATAGAGAGCAAGATTGTAATCAATAACATCGTCCGGTTTTGTGGCAATCCACGGAGCCTCTCCGTGACTAGCGTTTTTCATTTCTGACCCGGTGAATTTTTCCCACTTGTTTGCAATTTCTTCAAGCATAAGTAACTCTTCCTTTTCAAAGACGTTCACATCAAATTCTGCAAGTGCTTCAATATGTTGCTGATCATTGTATCCTTCTGCAACTTTTCGCTTGGTGATTTTGATTTCTTTGCCGTTCATCTCTTTAAGAATTTTTTCACCCATACGAGGCACTGGTCCGTTTTCAAAACGGAGGTATTCGTCGCCAGTTACGGGACGTCCATATTTTTCAAAAAAATCAAAGTCAAGGTAATAGAGAAGCTTCATTATTTTGAGCTTCCCGAGCGTGCCATTTTGAATCTTTTTTGAAAAAAAAAGGATAGCATTTTTGTATTTTTTCTGGTTTACTTTTGCCATTGTTAGTAATATCTTACCACACAACCCCATACTGTTCAAAAAATCTAATCTCACCTTTTTATATGAAATATGCTAGACTAGTTTTAGTCTAGAAGACTTTCGTAAGGTACGAGGTGTATATCACTTCGGCGAAAGCCAAAAACCGAAAAGGAAATTGACAATGAAACCAACATGTGTCGAAAAATCTGCGAGGACAGAGGTAAAAAGATCCAGTGAGACTCTCTGTGTTTTACCGCTCCTCAAGCCCCTTATCATGGCTTCGGATAAGTGGGAACCCAACGGTCACATTCAGCAGAACCAGCTTCTTTTTCTTTTTGATCGCGCAAAGATTGACCTGGAGAAAGTTCCGGAGATCGCGTCGTTTTCTTCAGGTGATGTGGAGGCGGTGAACAGATTTCTCGAAGAGCAGGGATTCCATGTACAATTACCACCGCGTTCGCCAGGTCGTCCCGGATTTGCTATCGCCACCCGACTCAATGTTCTAGTGAAATGGTTTGAGTCTGGAATGATAACGACCTTGTGCGTTGAAAAATATCCTGCGGTGCGAATTGGAAGTGGTGTGAAGTTTTACCACTCTTCTACACCAAATCCGATTTGTGTAATCGAGACAAAAAGTCTTGACAGGGTGTACATGACGGTATGGAATGATTCACCTTCGGGTTTTGATCTTCTTACAGCCGTTCTTGCGGTCAAGAAAAATCTGTCTGAGACCGATCAATACCGAGGAGTGGTCTTTCCCATGATTACAAGGGACAAAGAGGAAAATGTCTCGTGGATGAAAGGCTTAGCGACAAATACTGGTGTGTCATTAGAAGTGAATGCCGCCGTCCAACAGACCAGGTTCTGGATGAATCAAGTCGGCGCTCGAGTCGACAGTGCTGCGGCAGTATCTTTCGTTCTGTTATGTGGAAGAGGCCCCATTCCCAAACCTGATTTGATCATTGATCAGCCATTCGTGTTGTGGGTGGAACGCCCCGGTGTTTCGTTGCCGATCATCGTGGCACATTTCGCACATGACTCATGGAAAAAACCCTCTGAGTTGTAGCTCTATCAGAAAATTATGAAGACCGCCGAACTCGAATAAAGTTTTGCGGTTTTTTTATCTCAACTACTTCAAACCCACCCCCCTCGCCCGCTTTTTCATTCTAAAAAATCTCCCGCGCGAATTCAAAAATGGAAATTACAAAGCGTGGCGAGGGGGCGGAACGCGCGTACTCGCGCGTGGGACATTCTCACAAATTTTTGATAAAGTAGGTTCGAGCGGTATCGTAAAGACACTCCAACGAAGTTGCGAGCTATTTTTCGGGGTCGAACTGGAAAGGGGTCGGGAAAACTCTAGTTTTTGTTGACTTCCTTAAGTGTCATTTATATGTTAGAAATGGATAAAATGATTAAGAAAATAAAAGGGTTAATTATGTCTTCGCGTCGCAATATGATTGGGGTGGTGGTTATTGGTCTGGCGGTTTTAGGGGCAATTGGCTACCTCATTTTTGGTGGTAATGGTAATGGGGAAATTGTGATTGCCACTAAAAGAGATTTAGTGGAAACAGTCAAAATATCCGGTCGCGTGGAGGCGGATATTGTGTCAGATATGGGATGGCCGGTCAGCGGGATCGTACGAGCAGTCAAGGTGAAAGCTGGTGATCGAGTTTTTGCTGGCCAACAACTAGCGGTCCTTGATCTTGGTACCCTTTATGCCGACTTACGTTCGGCCCGGGCTGAGGTGGCGATCAGGCGGGCTGAGCTGGCCAACCTTCAAATTGATTTAACCGCTGTCAAAAGACAACAAGACACTTTGGTGGAAAGTGCTTATCGGACTCTGCTGTCGGCCAGTCTAGAAGCAGAACCAGCGAGCGCCAGCTACACCCAAACCCCACCGACTATCACTGGGACCTATTTTGGGGCGGAAGGAATTTATAAAATAATTATTGACCGCAATTCTTCGGGTGGCGCTAATAATATAAAACTTCGGACTTTTGGTGTGGAAAAAACAGAACAAATAGAAGTTAGTGATACTACGGCGACTGCGCTTGGGACCAAGGGTCTTTATATTTCTTTCGCGGATGATTTAACTGATTATGCTAATACTACTTGGTATGTGACTTTACCTAATCCTAAAAGTAGTGTTTATACTACCAATCGCAATGCTTATGAAGAAGCGACCCGTGAGCGAAGCGCGGCTCTTTCCTCGGCTGAAGCTAATTTGCGCCAAGGGGCAGAGGGCGATTCAATTGCCAAAGCTCAATTAGAAAAAACCGAAGCCGAGGTGGCGCGGATTGCCGCCGAGATTGGCCAGCGGGTTTTGGCCGCGCCTTTTGCTGGGGTAGTGACAGTAGTCAATATTGACCTAGGTGAGTCGGCCTCGGCCAATACGACAGCGCTTTCTATTATTTCCGCCGGTGAGCTGGAGGTAAAAGTTGATTTACCAGAAATTGATAGTGTTAAGGTAAAAATTGGTGACATGGCTACAATTACTATTGATGCTCTAGACAGCGAGTTGGCTTTGCCGGCCAAGGTGGTATCGGTCAATCGGGCGGAGACCATTGTCGATGGGGTGCCGGTCTATGAGGCTCGGCTAGTTTTTGATAACAAAAATGCCACCATTGCTTCAGGTATGACGGCTGATGTTGTTATTACCACTAGCAAAAAAGACGAAGTGTTGTCTTTGCCGGCGCGGGCGGTAAGTTATCGCACCGACGGTACCCCTTTTGTTATTACTCTTCCCGCTAAAGGTAAACAATTAGAAAAAGAAGTTGTTTTGGGTTTACGCAGTACCGATGGTTATTTTGAAATAAAGGCCGGGGTAGTGGCGGGCGAGCAGGTATTAGTGGCAAAATAAAATGTTCGGTAATACTTTAAAAGTGGCCTGGTTTCTAGGGTTGCGCCAGGTACGTCATGCTAGTGTTTGGACCACCGTGTTGATTATTTTTGTTATGATGTTGACCTTTCTAAACCTAGTGGTGGTGACGGGTATTTTGGTGGGCCTAATCGAGGGTTCGGTTAAGGCCTACCGTGATCAATACACGGGTGATGTTTTAATCACTACTCCAACCGGCGAAGAATTTATTGAACGTAGTAATGAGCTTTTGTCTATTCTTGGTACTCTGCCGACCGTGGCCGGCTATTCGGCCCGCTATACCGAAGTGGGCAATATCGAGGCCAACTATCGTACTAGGCGTGACCCTCAAGAATTGCGCGATCTAGTTTCTAGTCGAGTGACCGGTATTAATCCAACTAGCGAAGATGCTGTTACTGGTCTGTCACGGTTTGTCGTTGAAGGTGACTATTTAGCTCCGGGTGACGAAGGTTATATTATGGTTGGGGCCAATTTGTTGCACCAATACGCACCAGATTTTGGTGAAGGCTTTGATACTATCGAAAATGTCTACCCCGGCACGCGAGTGCGTATAAAAGTTGGGGATAAAACCAAAGAATATATTGTAAAGGGTATTATTGATTCTAAGGTAGACGAAACCTCGCGCCGCATCTTTATGGTTGAAGCCGATTTTCTCCGTTTTGTGGGGCGCACGAGTTTAAATGTCAATGAAGTGGCGATTGTGGCCAAGCCTGGGACCGACCCGCAAGCGATTAAGAGTGGTCTTTTGGGTAGCGGAGTAGGTAAGTACAGCGTGGTCCGGTTATCGCGCGAGGGTTTGCCCCAGGCCCTCGAAGATATTATTTCTACTTTTCGTTTTTTGGGTAATATTATTAGCTCGATTGGCTTGGTTGTGGCTTCCATCACAGTTTTTATTGTCGTATTTGTTAACGCCATTACCCGCCGAAAATATATTGGGATTTTAAAGGGGATTGGGATTGAGGCCCTCGCCATCGAATTGTCCTATGTTTTTCAATCGCTTTTTTATGCTTTAGTTGGTTCCACTATAGCGATTGTTTTAATTTATGGCGTTTTGGTGCCGTGGTTTTCAGCCCACCCGCTTGATTTTCCTTTTTCGGATGGGATTTTGGTGGCGCCAGTTTTAGGGACGGTTATTCGATTGGCAATCTTAATTATTGCCACCGTGGTCGCGGGCTATATTCCAGCCTGGCTTATTATCAAGAAAAACACCCTCGATTCCATTTTAGGTCGCTAAATTTATGATTGAAATTAAGCAACTAAATAAAAGTTATGAGTCGGGTGCGGTGGTGACCAAAGTTTTGCAAGAGATAAACTTGGCCGTGCCCAATGGGGAATTTCTAGCGATTATGGGCAAGTCGGGCGCGGGCAAATCTACCCTGCTGTACCAGATGAGTCTTTTAGATATGCCGAGCAGTGGCGAAGTAATTATTGATGGCGTGGACACGGCCAAACTCAGCGAAAAGGAACGGACCAGTTTTCGGCTCAATCGTTTGGGCTATATTTTTCAAGATTATGCCTTAATGCCCGACCTGACGGCGCTCGAAAATGTCTTAGTGCCACTCTTAATGCTTGGTCTACAAAACAGTGAAGCTAAAGCTATGGCTATTGAGGCCCTCGATGCGGTGGGGCTGGCTCACCGTCACAATAACCGACCCAGTCAGCTGTCGGGTGGAGAACAACAGCGCGTATCTATTGCCCGCGCTATTGCCCACCAGCCTGATATTTTGTTTGCCGATGAGCCAACGGCCAATCTTGATAGTGTCTCGGGTCAGGCGGTGCTCGAGGTGATGCGTCGTCTTCATACACAAGATAAACAAACAATTGTTATGGTTACTCACGAGTTGGAATATGCCGAAGCCGCCGATAGGGTAATATATTTGGAAGATGGTAAAATAAGTCGTGAGGAATTGCGTCCTCGTCACTAAATAAATATTCATGTTCAATAAAAAAAGTAAAACTAGTAAAAAAAATAATTGGCGCGAGTTTTTTGTTTTTGGAATATTAATTGCCATTATTGTAGTTAGTATTGTTATTATTTACCAAAAACACAATGCGCCCAGTTTAGAGCTTGATTCGGCCATGGCTGGTGGTGATTATTTACTTCGTCATCTCGATAAGGATGGTCGTTTTAACTATCTTTATTACCCACTTAGTAACGAAATTTCTAATGATTACAATATTTTGCGTCATGCTGGCACAACCTATTCTTTACTCGAACTGTATGAAGCAACGGGAAGAAAAAAATATTTATATGGGGCCGAGCGGGCACTTCAATATTTAGCGCGCCATTTAAAGCCTTGTGGGGTAGCCAATAATTTTTTGTGTGTAGTTGATGAACAAAATGAAGTAAAGCTGGGTGGCAATGGTTTGGCAATTTTAGCTATGACTAAATATGCCACTGTTAGTAAACAGACCACTTATAATCAACAGGCCGAAAAAATGGGCGATTGGATTGTTTCGACGCAAACACCCGCTGGTGAATTTGCGGTTCATAAAATGAGTGCGCGGGGAGTAGCTGATAAAAATTTTATTTCCAATTATTATCCCGGGGAAGCCTTGTTTGGTCTGGTCAGATTGTATGAACTAACTGGCAATAAAAAATATTTAACATCAGCCACCGCGGGCGCTCGCTGGCTTATCACGGTGCGAGATTTTGGTCTTAGTGAAGACGAGTTAGACCATGACCACTGGTTGTTGTATGGTCTAAATGAACTTTATGATCACGACCGGAATAATTTATATGTTTCGCACGCTGAAAAAATAGTCAATGCAATTGAGAAGACCCAACATGTGAATCGGGTTGGGGCCGAGGCTCTGTGGAATGGGGGGTATTACAATCCACCCCGCTCCACGCCGACCGCTACTCGCTCCGAAGGTTTGGTGGCGGCTTATCGCTTATTTAAAAAAGCGGGCCGAGCGGATCGTTTAAATGATGTCTATCAAACCTTGGAACGGGGGGTGGCTTTTCAACTCCGAACTCAAATAACCAAAGATAAGATGAAGATATTGCATTTACCAGTGGCCGCCCGAGGGGGTTTTGGTGAATCCTTGTATGATATGTCGGTTCGGATTGATTATGTTCAACATAATGTTTCAGCTCTACTTGGCTTTGAAAAGATTAGGTCGGAACGTACCCTTTAATTTAGTTCTAATCCTGCTAATACGGTCGAGGATTTTTCAAGTGGTTGACCATTAAATAATTGAATTGTGGTCTTCAGTGTCATATAATAAACGCTATGTCTTTGCGAAAATCACGTTCAAAATGTCTTGTTTGTGGTAAGGAACCAGCCATGGCGTCTTATAAATATTGTAGTAATAAATGTCAATTGGAATATCAATATCTGGTTTTTATTGACAACTGGCAGAAAGGATTAGAAAAAGGTTTGTCGTGTCTTGGTCTAGTGACACCGCAAATAAAAAGATTTTTGAGAAAGAAATATGGTAATAAATGTAGTCTATGTGGATGGTCGCAAATAAATCTAAAATCAGGAAAAGTTCCCCTTGTAGCTGATCACATTGATGGAAACTGGCGTAATAATATCGAGAATAACCTTCGTTTGATTTGTCCGAATTGTGATTCTATCTCTCCGACCTATGCTGCTTTAAATAAGGGTAATGGAAGAAAGGGCCGAACTGTGAGCAAAAGGGCGAGGGATGCCAAGATGATGATAAGAAAAATGCCGAAGTAACTCAGTTGGTAGAGTAGCTACTTCGTAAGTAGCAAGCCGGGAGTTCGAATCTCCCCTTCGGCTCCAATTATGTCTGACGAACTTAAAACCAAAATTGTCGCCCTCGAGGCCCAGATGCAGGGGGCCGACTTTTGGGCGGACAAGGAAAAAGCGCAAGCGGTGGTAAAGGAATATCAAGAGCTGAAAGACGAGCTCGAGTCGGGTGGGGCAGGTAAGTACGACAAATTAAATGCCATCATCACTATTTTTGCTGGTGCCGGTGGCGACGATGCCGAAGATTGGGCGCGGATGTTATTTGAAATGTATCGAAAATTTGTCGAGACCAATGGTTTTGGTTTGGTGCCTTTGGCTGAAAATCAAAACGACCAAGGTGGCTATCGCAATATCTCTTTTAAAATTAGCACTAAAAATGCTTATGGTTTGCTAAAAAATGAATCGGGGGTGCACCGGCTGGTGCGGATTTCGCCGTTTAATGCGGGTGGCAAAAGACAAACCTCTTTTGCTTTGGTGGAAGTGATTCCCGAATTTACTAACCCTAAAACAATTGCTATCCCCGACGATGATTTAAAAATAGAATTTACGCGCTCGTCGGGCCCAGGTGGGCAAAATGTGAACAAGCGGGAAACAGCGGTACGGATTACCCACTGGCCGACTGGCCTAGTCGCCAGTTCCGGTGTGGAGCGGACCCAAGAAGCCAACCGTCGGTTGGCCCTAGTACTGCTTGAAGGCAAAATTTACAAAAAAACCGCCGACGACCGGCACAAATCAGCCCAAGGCATGTATGTGTCCAAAACCACCGACAATGAGTGGGGTAGCCAGATTCGGTCATATGTTTTACATCCGTACAAAATGGTCAAAGACCACCGGACCAATTTTGAAACTTCTAGTGCTGAAGCGGTTTTGGCCGGGGATATCGAGGGATTTTTACAGGCCGAACAGACTTTATAATGGCATTTCGTTCATTTCTAAAATTGAGTTATACTGATATACAATATACTTCATACTGAATACTAATTTTATGATCTATTTCGACAAAGTTTCAAAAAAATATTTTGATAAATCCATCGCCCTTGATGATGTGTCTTTTACGATTGAGCCAGGTGAATTTGTGTCGGTGGTTGGCCACTCGGGTGCCGGCAAATCAACTTTGCTAAAAATGATTCTGGCTGAAGAGGCCCCAACATCTGGCAAGGTTTTCTTTGAGTCGGTTGATATCCATTCGCTATCAAGGCGACATATTCCAGTTTTGCGTCGGCGCATTGGCAGTGTGTTTCAGGATTTTCGGTTATTACCCAACAAGACGGCGTTTGAAAACATTGCCTTCACAATGGAGGCCGCGGGACGCGACGATGAAGAAATCGAGTCGGATGTGCCTCATGTGCTTGAGCTGGTGGGGCTTGAAGATAAAATGTGGAATTTTCCCTTTGAGTTGTCGGGAGGTGAAAGACAAAGGGTGGCGATTGCGCGAGCCATTGTCAATCAGCCCGATCTGTTAATTGCCGATGAACCAACCGGCAACCTTGATCCACTTTCAACCCACGAAATTATGGAAATTTTTAAGAAAATCAATGACATTGGTACGACGGTAATGTTGACCACTCACAACAAAGGGGTTATCGACAAGCTAGGCAAGCGAGTTATTACTTTAGAAAAGGGTAAAATTATCCGTGACGACAAAGAGGGGCGCTATGTCATATAATATCTGTTAATTTAATACTTTTTATGATCACACATTTAAAAAGAGTAATCCGCGCTGGTTCTATAAATTTTTGGCGTAACAGCGCCGTGGCTATGGCGTCAATTTTTGTTTTAACGGTTACTTTGTTGGTTATCGGTTCACTTTATCTCGGCAGTGCTTTTTTAAATTCAACTCTGGAAAATATTCGTGATCGCGTTGATATTAGCGTGACTTTTAAAACTGACACCGAAGAAGGGTCGGTAATGAAACTAAAAAGGGACTTGGAACAATTGCCGGAAGTCAAAGAGGTAGTATATTCATCGCGAGAACAAGAGCTATCAGATTTCCGCAAACGCCACGAGGACAACGCGCTACTTATTCAGTCGCTCGAGGAGGTAGGTAACCCCTTTGGGGCTCGGTTGTCTATTTTGGCTATTGACCCTGCCCAATACGACTCGGTGGCCCGTTTTTTGGGCAATTACGATGAGGGGGCGGGAGCGGGTGGAATTATTGACCAAATTAGCTTTAAAAAAGATATCATCGCCAAGTTGTTGGCGGTTATTGATACTAGCCAAAAAGTAGGGGTGGTGATTAGTGTGCTTTTGGTTCTCATGTCTATTTTAGTTACTTTTAATACGATATCTTTAACTATTTACATTGCCCGCGAGGAAATATCGGTTATGCGGTTGGTGGGGGCCGAAAATGGTTATATTAGGGGACCATTTATTGTCGAGGGAATTATTGCTGGTACTATTGCCGCTTTTGTTTCTATTCTTCTTCTTTATCCTAGTGTGTTATGGATAAGGAATATTACGGCTGGTGTTTATGGTGGTATTGACTTGGTCTCGTTCTATATTTCCCACTTTGGTATTTTATTTCTCATTCTCCTTGGTTCTGGTATGATACTGGGAACGGTAGCAAGTGTCTTGGCCATAGGTCGTTACCTAAAAGTTTAGGTTCGCCTATTTACAAACCAATAGATGAAGAATAAAAAGACAAAATACATCTTTGTCGTGGGTGGGGTGATGTCGGGGGTTGGTAAGGGTATCACTTCATCCTCGATTGGCGCCATTATGCAGGCGCGTGGTTTTGTGACCACCGCGATCAAGATTGACCCGTATATCAATGTCGATGCCGGCACTATGAACCCCACTGAACACGGTGAGGTTTTTGTTTTGGACGATGGTGACGAGTGTGATCAGGATATGGGCAACTACGAACGTTTTTTGGGCGTCAATTTGTCGCGGGTAAATTATATGACCACCGGTCGGGTGTATCAGGAAGTTATTCGGCGTGAACGGAACCTGGAATATGGTGGTAAAAATGTGCAGGTGGTGCCCGATGTGCCACTCGAGGCCATTCGCCGGATTGAAAAAGCCGGTAGCGAAATTAAGGCCGATGTGGTGGTGGTTGAAGTGGGGGGTACTGTCGGTGAATATGAAAATATTTTGTTTTTGGAAGCAGCCCGCATGATGAAATTTAAATACCCCAATGATGTCGCTTTTGTGATGGTGTCCTATGTGCCTATTCCGTCTAAAGTGGGTGAAATGAAAACTAAACCGACTCAGCATGCCTCGCGTACTCTAAACTCGGTGGGGGTACAGGCCGATGTTATAATTGCTCGCAGCGAGGTACCACTAGATAAAAAGCGAAAAGATAAAATTGCTATTTTCTGTAATATTCGGCCCGAACATGTTATTTCCGCTCCCGATGTCGATTCGATTTACGATGTGCCTGTCAACTTTGAGCGGGACAAAATTGGCGAGATATTGAGTCAGATTTTAAAATTACCCAATCATCGGACGACCAATCTTACCCAGTGGAAAGATTTGGCGCGTAAAGCTCGAACGGTGAAAAAGCCCCTTAATATTGCGGTGGTGGGAAAATATTTTGATTCGGGCGATTTCGTTTTGTCTGATGTCTATATCTCGGTGTTGGAGGCGCTTAAATTGTCGGCCTATCACAATGGGGTGAAGCCGGTTCTAACTTATATTAATTCTAAAAATATTGAAACGGGAAAAATGAAAGTGGCGGCGCTCGCCAAATATGACGGCATTTTGGTCCCGGGTGGTTTTGGGACAGCGGGTGTTGAGGGCATAATCAAAGCTATTCAATATGCGCGCGAGAAAAAAATTCCTTACTTTGGTTTGTGTTATGGTATGCAATTGGCGGTGATTGAATATGCGCGGCATATGGCGGGAGTTGCTGGGGCCACCTCACGCGAAATCAATCCGACCGCCAAGGATTTGGTGATTGATATCATGGAAGAGCAGAAAAAATTATTGGAAAATAAAAATTATGGTGGCACGATGCGTCTGGGTGCCTATCCCGCCTATTTGAAAAAGGGGACGATTGCTCGTGGTGCCTACAAAGCGGAGATGGTGTCCGAACGTCACCGCCACCGCTACGAGGTCAATAATGCTTATGTCGAAAAACTGGAAAAGGCTGGCTTGGTTTTTTCTGGTACTTCGCCGAGCGGCAAACTAATGGAGATTGCTGAACTACCAAAATCAAAACACCCATTTTTTCTCGGCACCCAATTTCATCCTGAATTTACCGCCCGGCCCTTTGCCCCCCACCCCCTGTTTACCGAATTTGTGAAAGCGGCGAAAGTGAGGGGATCAAAAAAATAAATCCTCAAAAATTATTCTAATATTCTTGAGAATATGAGAATAGTCTTTGAGGGGGGGGGATTATGCGGGGTTTTAATTCTGGTCAAAACTGCATTTTTCTGTTAAAACTATAAGGTATTTAAGTCTATTGCCGGATCGTCTAATGGTAGGACCTCGCCCTCTGAAGGCGGATATCTTGGTTCGAGTCCAAGTCCGGCAGCCAAGTTTCAGAATTCGTTTTTTCGCCAAAATGCGGAGCGTCGCAAGGGGTGTTAAATAAATATGCTAAAATGTGGATATGAAGCTTACCCAATTTGAACAATCGGGCTTTATAATCGAATCCGACAATGGCTATAAATTGGCCATTGATATTGGAAGTTATACTCCCGTAGACAAGTTAAATGGTATCTCGCCTGACGCGATGCTTATTTCCCATATCCACGGCGATCATTTTTCAGTTGAACAAATAAAAAAACTGGTTCCGAAAAAACTCTACATCAATCGAGAATGTATCGAGGTGCTTGGCGAAGAATCTTTATCTTCAGAAATTATTGAGATAAAAATTGGTGATTTAATAGACATCGGTGGAATTAAGGTTCAGATTTTTGATGTTGATCATGGGCCAAATACAAAAGTAAGACCAAAAGAAAATTTTGGTTTTCTGGTTGAGGTTGATGGACAAAAAATATATTTTGCGGGTGATATGTTTTATCCCTCCGGTATCGAGGTTGGTGATTTGGAAGTTGATTTTGCTCTTATTCCCGTGGGCGGTTTTTATACCTTTGGACCCGAGGCAGCGGTGGCTTTTGTTAAAAAATTTAAAAAAGTGGGGCAAGTGATACCGATGCATTATGAGAAGGTGTTTGAGACTAAGACGGAATTTATAAAATTAGCCGAGATGTCTGGTCTTGGATTGTAATGAAAGGCAACCCGAGCAGTAATATTCCAATTCCGGCAAGACACAATCACTCATTTCCCAATCTCTACAACTTTTTCCAGTTTCGTTATCCGCCGTTCGTGGTCGGCCATAGTGTCTAGGCGGTTATCTATGTTTGTCAGTCGTTGTTTTATACCACTAATATCTTTCTTTACTTCAACTATATCAGCTCCCATTTCTTTCAACTTTTCATGTACCTCTTCAAAACCCTTGCTTACGGCTCCAGCTAAGCCGTCGATTTTTGCTTCGAGGACAGAGTTATTATTCATAAAATCAATTCTAACAGGTTTTCTTACCCACACAAATGGATATATAAATTATTACGAAATTAGCTTCATAATTATCAAAATTGTATAAAAAACCCTTATATTTGTATATACTAAATACATTTCAATTTTATGACCAAACAAATTCGCCTCTGGTATCTCTATGATTTTGCCAATTCTTTCTCCTCGACGGTTCTTATTTTTTATTTTCCCCTTATTTTTGTTGAACGTGGTGGGCTGGAAGAATGGATTGGTATCGCGGCTTCGGTGTCCACTATTCTCTTACTTATTTTTCTTCCACCCTTGGGACGAAAGGCCGATAATACTGGCCGGCGACTACCCCTGCTAACTTTTGGGCTGGGCGGGATGGCCCTTTCTCTCGTGGTGCTTGCTTATATATTTGAAAGCACGAGTCTAATGAGTATCACGATTCAGATTTTAGTCCTCATTATTTATATTTTCTTTCAGCTTTGTTTTCAAAGTAGTGTATCAGTATACTCGTCGCTTCTAAGAGCGCTTTCAAGTGAAAATAATAGTGTCGCTATTTCTGGCCGTGGTTTTGCTCTAGGCCAGTTGGGTAATGTTATTGCTCTGGCTTTACTTAGTCCACTGGTTGCGAGCGGGGCGGTTGTTCTCGGCCTGGCTGGCAAGCCATTGGCGCTTGTTGTTGGGGCCTTACTTTCGATTGGGCTTGGGTTACCGTTTCTTATCATGGGAAAAGAGGTTGGTGAAAAAAAGGAGAATTAATAACTTTTTCTTACAGTGGTTTTTGGCAAAAGATTAAGAATAACAAGCCGATTTTTCTTTTTCTGCTTGGCATGCTGTTTCTGTCGGATGCTATTTCGACCTTTGAAATTTATCTCACAATTTATTTATCAAAAGTTTTTAACCTAAGTGATCAACTCGTAATTTACACGGCTCTAATTGGTCTTGGTTTTTGTATGGTCGGAGGACTAGTGGCTCTGCAGACCGTTCAATTTATTAAATCAAAAATGATTGTTCTCCTGACGGCGAGTATTTTATATGGTCTGTGTTTTTTGCTGTTGGCTATTGTACCGAAAAACATTAGTTTGATTTTTGGAGTCTTTGTTTTGTCGGGGCTCTCCTACGGATTAATTTTTAGCTTAGGCAGAGTGATTTATGCCGAACTAGTACCTCATGATGAACAGACAGAATATTTCAGTATGTATGCGTTGTTTCAGCGGGCCTCGGTGGTAGTGGGGCCACTGTTGTGGGTTGCAACTTTCACCCTACTTTCTCCTTTGGGTGAAGATATCCAGTATCGAGGCTCTATTTTCTTTCTGGTATTGGTGGTTATTGCTGGGTATCTTTTATTAAAAAAATGTCATAGATACATACTTAATAATCCTAAAAATATTTGACATATTTTTCACGGTTGGAATTTGACCACCTTATAAATTTTAAGGAGTGGGTTTGAGACCCCGATTTAGCAATTTAAACAGTTTTTAGAAAAGAATCAGTATGTTCGGGCTCGGCTTTTATGGGTTTGGAGGCTTTCCAGATGACTTCAAACTGGGCCTTCATCATTTCCGCAAAGTCTCGACTATGGATGACAAATCCAAATGTTTCTTGGCGTGAAGAGATAAAAGCTACCTTGTCTGCGTACACCCAATAACTCATATTCCAGGTTATCCCTTTGGGGGCGATTCTAATCTCTCGGTAAAATCCTTTTCCCACCCCCAAGAAAGGGTGACTTTTTAAGTCCACTCGTTTATCTTCTGGCCAGATACCACGAGTAAATAACTTTTGCCGAATACGCTTGCGATTCATATCGGCGATGTATTCTTTGCCCAAAAGTTCCACCATTTCGCTGATTGGCCACAAGGCCATAGTCTCGAGGTCTTTGTACCAAAACATATCGTTGAGTACTTGGCGTACCCCTTCAACGCCGGAATAAAATTTTATTTTCGGCTCTACGGCTTGCACCTGGTTCAAGAGTTTGGGGAGGATACCCTCTAGTTCTTTTTCTTCTTGTTGGAGGTAGTTTATTTTATTAGTCAGTAGGCGAGGGAGATTTTTCAGATCGTCAACCTGGAATAACTTCTTGTTATCCTGATATCTTTCAACTACTAATCCTTTTTGAATAAGTATTTTTAAATTGTCATAGACCGATGGGCGGGGGATAGTAAGTTTCTCGGCCAGCATCCGGGCTGACGAAGCCCCGTTCTCGATAAGTTGGAGGTATACCCGGTGAGTATTTTCTGATAACCCGAGGTCTTCAAATAGTTTTTTGAACATATTGGTTTTTTTTATTGCTTTTTGTCGATTTTCGACGACACTTTTACACTATAATATATTTATGCTAATGTCAATTCAGTACAAAAGAGCTCTCACTCCATAGTGAGGGCTAACTTGATCCAATAAAACAACAGGGAAGGAATGTGTGATGAAAATGTTTACTTGGTGGGTTTTAATTTGTCTCCTTGGCGTTAGTGCCTTTGCCGAAGGAAACGGCGAAAAACTCCAGATCGAAGGGGTCTGGCAGACATCGGTAAAGTCCGGCTATCTGCCGGTCGTCGGCGCCATGAAGCATGGCGAGCCCGTCATTGAAAGCCAGCTCCGGCTTCGCGGTCCCGGAGGCTGGTATCTGAATCTTTGGTTTGCCGTGCCCCTCGATAAGGGGGAGCTGGTAGCTCCGCCGCCGGCCAAAGTAAGTAAGCCGCCCGAGTTCTCGAACCAGCACCTCGCGGATACATACGAGTTGCTGAACGAGGTGCTCAAGTTGGCCAAAACCCTCGATCCTCCAGAGGTTCATCCGGCGACGCCCTTTGAGGGGGAGATCGATGTCCTGCTCGGCTACAAGCTCCAGCTCGGTCGGGTATCGCTCGACACGTCGCTCCAATGGTATGACCTTGGCAAGATCGGTGACGCCAGCGATGACCGCTGGTCAGTCCAGACGGTGGCGACGTATACCAACTGGAAAAGAACTAAGCCGTGGATTGAGGTCCGGCGTTATGCTGAATCTGGTCGTAACAGCCCGCCGGGTGGATGGTATGTTTTCGGCGGTGTCAGCCACAACCTGAAACTCTTTGACCGAGAGGATGGGAGTGAACAGGCCCTTAATCTGGAAGTGTCCACCGCTTGGTCAGACGGCAAGGTTCTGGCCATCGATCCGGGCTTTGTTTATGCTCGGGTTAAAGTGGGTGCCGACATCAAGTTGCGAAAGAAAGTGTTTCTGTCGCCGTCGGTGCTCTATCAGTATCGGCTCGCCGATGGCGCCTTCGCCGAAAAGAGCGAGGTGGTTTATGGGCTTGGCCTAAAAGTCGAGTTCTGAACTGGCTTGCATCCAATTTTTCTTGAGAACCAGTGTCCCGGGGGGGGGGGGCGGGGGGGGGGGGGGGGTTTTTTTTTTTGGGTTTTGAAATGAATGTTATTTGTTTTTTTTTTATGGGGGAGAAAAATTTAATTATTTAAAAATAGA
>CAYHFD010000009.1:18500-23235 GCA_964355855.1 uncultured Candidatus Saccharibacteria bacterium
ACCCGCTTGGTGTTTTGGGGTCTGGGAAAAATCTTCGGTGGAGTCCCGGTCTTCCATCAATTTTTTGTTGCCACCCTGGGCCCGGGGCTCCCTCCCCGCGCCCGGGACTTTATGTTTTCTGGTGGTTACAGAACTTCGATTTTACTACTTTCTTGTCTCGTGCCAATAAAAGGTATAATGTATCAAATGAAATTTACCCATGAAAATCATTATTAAGGGACTAGCTATAAATTATAGCGATTTGGGACCGGCTAAAACTAAGACGGTTTTACTTTTACATGGCTGGGGTAGTAATTTGCACACTTTCGACAATCTGGCCGAAAAACTTAAAAATGACTTTCGAGTTGTGGTCCTAGATTTTGCTGGTTTTGGTGAAAGTGAGTTGCCTCGCGAAATTTGGGGCGTAGGAGAATATGCCAACTTGGTAAAATCATTTTTAAATAAAATAAATATTAAACCAGATTTTATCATCGCTCATTCTTTTGGGGGGAGAGTGGCCATTAAACTAGTTGGTCTTGGGTTATGTGTCCCAGAAAAATTAGTTCTTATAGGCGCCGCCGGCCCCAAAATCGAACTGGTTGGTAAACAAAAAATATTTTCAGTTTTAGCCAAAACTTTCAGTTGGGTATTACGGTTACCAATTATTAATCGATTTAGAAATAAAGTTAGACATAAAATATATAACCATATTGGTTCGACTGATTATATTTCAGCTGGTCCACTCCAAAAAATATTTATTAAAGTCGTGAATGAAGATTTAACTGATTTAGCTAGAAATATCAATCGTCCGACAATGTTGATTTGGGGTGATAAAGATCAAGACAGTCCACTGGCGACGGGAAAAATTTTAAACCAATTGATAAAAGGTTCCCAACTTGAGGTTATACCCGAGACTGGTCACTTTGTTCACGAGGAACAAGCAGAAGTGGTAGGGGAAATTGTCACTAAATTTTTGAAATAACCATGGCTATTTTTTCACGTCTTTCCCTAAAATTTTTAGAAACCTTGGTTTATATGTTGCAGGCGGTTGAGTATCACGTTGACGAATATTTTAGTTGGCTGTGGCGCACCAGCGATTTTTCCAAGGTGGCCATAAGAAAACAAATTGTTTGGACACTAAAAGCAAAACTTATCTGGTTCAGCTTGTGGATTTTGGTTGTTTTGTGGTTTGTTTTTGCTGTATTTTTGGCCCGTATTTTTGTTGGCTTCTGGTTTCAGGTTATGGTGATTGGTTTAGCAATTTTAATTTTACCCTTTGTTTTGCCCTACCTGATTGTGCTGCCGCTATATATTTTTAAATTTACAATTCAAAAAATGGTCGAATATTTAATCATTCGTAAAGCTAAAGCTAAACTTCAAACTATTAAGGCGGTAAAAATTGCTATTGCTGGTAGTTACGGCAAAACCACGTTCAAGGAAATTTTAGTGACTATTTTAGCAGAAGGCAAAAAGGTTAAAGCTACCACTGGTAACCAAAACACCCCTTTGGGTATTAGTCGTTTTATCGCGGGCCTGACCGGCGCTGAGGAGGTTTTAATATTTGAAATGGGCGAGTATTATCCCGGGGATATTAAAATATTGTGTGACATAATCCAACCAGATCTGGGGGTGATTACGGGTATCAACGAGGCTCATTTAAGTCGGTTTAAGAAAATCGAAAATTCTATCAACACAATTTTTGAATTGGCCGATTATCTCGGTAACAAACCTTTGTATGTAAATATTGAGAGTCGTTATATTAAAAACAAAATATTACCAAATCACATAAGATACAATAAAGATGGTGTGGGCAAGTGGGTGGTGGTCGAGAGGGCTACTGGTTTGGGCGGTACTAGTTTTAGGCTAAAAAACGCCGGGGTGGAAATAATGGTTAGGTCTAAACTTTTAGGTAAACATCAAGTTGGACCACTGGCGACAGCGGTGGTCATAGCTCGGCATTTAGGGCTAGCGGTTCAAGATATAGAGAAGGGGGTTGAAAATACTAGGCCGTTTGAACATCGTTTGCAACTGCAGGTGTGGCCAGGTGGGGTGACAGTGATAGACGATACTTATAATGGTAACCCAGAAGGGGTGCGCGCTGGACTGGATTTTCTAAAAGAGATAAAAGGCCATCGATTAATTTATCTGACACCCGGTTTGGTGGAAATGGGCCACCAGGCCAAAGAAATTCATCTAGATATTGGACGCCGGCTCGTTGGGGCGGTTGAGATGGTTATTCTTATTAAAAATTCTGTAACTCCCTATATTGCCACCGGCCTCACCGAAGCTGGTTTTAAAGGATCGGTGGTTTGGTATGAGTCCATGCCCAAAGCTTTAGTCGGGTTAAAATCCCTTACTCTTAGTGGTGATCTAGTGTTGATGCAAAACGACTGGCCCGATCAGTATAAATAGGGTAGTTGGGTTTAATGGTAATAATAGGCTAAAATAGAAATATGAAAAAAGCCGTAGCCGTAATTTTTGGTGGACAAAGTGCCGAACATGATGTGTCTATTATTACGGCCCATATTCCCATCATTGAATCATTACTCGCTAGTGGTCAGTTTGAAGTTTGGCCTGTTTATATAGCCAAAGATGGTTCGTGGTACTCGGACCCAGCATTTAATGATTTAAAATTTTTTCAAACGTCTAGTTTTGAAGCGGAAATTGTTAAATATAAAAAAGTACGGCTGTTGTTTGATAATGGCTTGAAAATAATTTGGCCTGGTTGGCGCGATAAAATTTTAAATATCGATGTGGTTTTCCCGGCCATGCATGGAACCAATGGCGAGGATGGTAGTCTCATGGGTTTGTTGCGTCTGGCTGGAGTGCCGTTTGTTGGCTGTGATCTTTTCGCCTCGGCGGTCGCTATGGATAAAGTGCTTACCAAGCAAGTGCTCTTTGCCGCTGGGGTGCCGATTGTGCCCTATGTCTGGTTTACTAAAACTGATTGGTGGGGTGACAAAAAAATCTGGTTGGAAAAAATTAGCCGATTAAAATATCCACTTTTCGTCAAGCCGGTCCATCTGGGGTCGAGTATCGCTATTACTAAAGTTGAAGAAGTGAAAGATTTGGAAAATGCCATTGAAGTGGCGCTTCATTATGATGATAAAGTCTTGGTTGAAGAGGGGATTAGAAATTTAATTGAAGTCACGCTTCCGATTATGGGCAACGACATCCTTACTTTAGCGGGGATTGAAAGACCGCTAAATAAGACTAACTTTTTTGATTTTAATGACAAATATATTAGTGGCAACAAAAAAGGTGGTGGTGGAGTTAATAGTGAGTATAGTGAGATTCCCGCCCAAATCAGTGATGATTTTAAAAAACAGGTTGAGAATTATGGCCGTGAGACTTATCGGATTCTTGGTTGCTCGGGTATTGCCCGAATCGATTTTCTTATTGATAGTGAGTTGAAGCAAGTTTATGTCAATGAAGTAAACACTTTACCTGGCAGTTTATATTGCCACAACTGGCGCAAGGTGGGTATCTCGGGTGTTGATTTGGTCACCAGGCTGGTGTCTTTAGCTGAAGAAAAATTTACCAAAAACCAAAATCTAACCACGACTTTTTCCTCCACTATTTTGCAGGAAGTCGGCGGGTCAAAATTTGTTAAATGAAAAATAGTAATTTTATGAAATCCCTTGCTGTTTTAAATGAAGAATTATCTAAAATCGCCACTAGCTGTCCCGAAATAGTCTATGTCGGTGAGCCTATTTTACGGCAAGTGGCCGAAGAAGTTGATTTGGCCGAGGCTTTGGGTATCGCAGAGAAGTTGAAAAAAACTCTACTTACTTATCGTCAGCTAACGGGCTTGGGTCGTGGTCTGGCCTTGACCGGTGTGCCCAAAAACCGAGTGCATTTTGAAGAGTTTAGTTTTTAGGGTTTAAGACCGATAAGCTTGGCGATTATTAAAAATAGATCAGCCCCAAGGCGCGCGGAGCGCGCGTTGGGGCTGTACTGCCTCGTGTCATATCATGCCCACGATTGGGTCGAAAAAACCCATACTTTCCTAATTCCGGTGGTCATCCATCCAGACCTTGCGAAATTCCTCGAAGGTTTGGTGATGTTCGGGTTGAGACTCATGGTCGGAGGATTCTTCGGTGTCGACTTCTTCACCTCGTGGATGAGCGGGCATTTTTCACCTCCTTTGGTGTAGGGCCAAATCTAATTACAAATTATCACAATTTGTTGGTATAATCTAGGTACTAATTAATCAACATAATATGGAAAAAATACCAATAGGAGGTGGGGACGAAAACGTGGAGAGTGGAGTCGAAAAAGCCGAGCTACTTGGGATTTTAGAGGTCGAGGGTCTAACGCCAGAAAATCTGGCAAAAATTGAGCGTTGGCAGAACAAAAAAATGGCTCAAATGGAAGTGGAAGGTAAATCTGATGAAGAGCGTTTTCGTCTGGATTTGGAAATGGCAGATCTTTACGAAGCGGCTAATGAATATCAAGCCGCCCTTGATTGTCTAGGTGCTATTGTAAAGTCGGTTTTTCAGCAAAGACTAGAGGATATATACCATGAGATAAATGATCGAATGGATGATCTAGAGAGTAGGACCGGGCTAAAAGGCAAAGTTCCTGAATATTAAAATTATCGGGTTTAAATTGATTTAGAAAAAGTCTGTATCCGGCCGGAGGTCGGAGTGCTCTTTTTTGACTATAGACTCTCGGCGTGTTATACTTAGGGAATGCCGGAAACACTACAAAAACCCCTCAATCCGAACACTTTCTAATAATTTAATACTTGTAA
>CAYHFD010000010.1:0-23031 GCA_964355855.1 uncultured Candidatus Saccharibacteria bacterium
CTAAAGAAAAATCCGTAAAAAAATCTTTGCTGATCGACTGATACGAAAAATTACCGGCTTTTGTCTGGTATTCTTTTGTCACCTTAAGCGTAACTGAAGTGATGGAATGGATCGCTTCGGTAGCGAGATTGTAATACTGGAGTGCCGCCCATGAGCTGATATATGACGGCGTGCGAATGACGTTGGCAAGGTAAAATGAATACGAAATATCGTTTCGATTCTTCTCAAAAAAATCAGCTGACACATATAGGCCATTTTTAAGACGATAAATATCCTTGTACTTCAAAAACCGGCTAATGTAGACATTAACCGTAGAGTCCTTGAGCCCCAACTGCTTACCAAGCTGAAATACAGTATTTTTACTGAAATGGGGCAGGGATTTAAGCTGTTCTAACAGATTACTCTTGCTTTTCATAATGTAACAGAAGTGTATCATATCAGAAACACCCCTGTCAATAGGCCTAAAATGAGTGAGCATAAGGCATAAAATGGGTACAATTCACCAAATATGGACTGGAAAGGGCCTTTAAGGTCATTTCCAGTTCAAAAGGCGATCAGCTCATAAACCGACATTTTGTCCAGTTAGATCGCTGTAGTGGACAAAATCGGTACTTTTTATCCAGTACACTATGCTAAAAAATGGAAATAAGCATAGTACAGCGTGAATACTATGCTTATTCGGGTCCGCCACCTTTTACGGGGAGATCGGGACTTTCTGCACAAGGCCAAAATCGTGACAGAACGGCTGAAAAAAGATATAATAAAACTTGTAATTGATGAAGTGGTGATCGAAGGCGAGAGCGTCAAGATTTTTGCCACCATCCCTCTGCCGAATAAGATTCACGAACGGGAAATGGACAAAACTGACATTCCCGGTACTTTTAATGCTGGGGCCACATTAGGCCCAGTGAACGAAACGAATATGGCAAGAATTTGGAATAAACACAAACAACCCTTCGACCATGCTCAGGGCAAGGCAAATACCCCTCTTAAAAGAAAGGTCTTTGTTGGTCTATCAGGTGGGGTCGACAGCTCAGTGTCGGCGGCTTTGTTGGTGGAGCAAAATTATGATGTCACGGGAGTTTTTATAAAAGTTTGGGACCCCTTCGACTCCGCTCAGGGTAAACCCTCCACTCTTACTCAGGGCAGGCCCGAGCTACAGGACAAGTTACAAAAAATATGTACTTGGCGTGATGACCGGCGCGATGCCATGCGGGTAGCGGCCAAGCTGGGCATTCCGTTTAAAACTATTGATTTGTCGGCTGAGTATAAACAAGGAGTGGTCGATTATATGATTGCTGAATATAAGGCTGGTCGCACACCTAACCCCGATGTAATGTGCAACAAAATGGTCAAATTTGGGGCTTTTTATGATTGGGCAATAGAACAGGGGGCGGATTATGTGGCAACTGGCCATTATTCGGGGATAACGCGAATAATGGCCAATCCCAAATCACAAATTCCAAATGACAAACAAGCTCAAATTTTCAAATTACAAAAAGGGAAAGACAAACTTAAAGACCAGAGTTATTTTTTGTGGAATTTAAAGCCAGAGCATTTGGCCCATACTCTATTTCCAATTGGTGATTATGAAAAAAGTCAGGTCCGAGAATTGGCCAGAAAATTTGCTTTACCAACAGCTGAAAAAAAAGACAGTCAGGGCTTGTGTTTTATCGGTAAACTCGATGTCAAAGATTTTTTGAAAGAATTTTTATATACTAAAAAGGGGGAAGTGGTGAATGAAGAAGGAAAAGTGATTGGCGAGCATAATGGTGCCACCTTTTTTACAATTGGTGAACGGCATGGTTTTCTTATAAAAAATAAAACTCCGGACGATAAAGCATATTATGTTGTTGCCAAGGATATTATTAAAAACAGATTAGTTGTATCAGCCAAAGCGCAACAAAATATTAGTCAGAGTAGTTTTGTTAATTTAGAACAGACTAATTGGATAGACCGACCCCCAACAGAAAATAAAAACTACACCTGTCGTTTTCGTTATCGACAAGCTCTTGCCCAGTGCTGTTTGGAAAAAAACAGGGAGACTTGGGTGGTAAAATTTGAGGTTCCACAAGCCAGCCTTACCTCGGGACAATCACTGGTAGTCTACGATAATGAGATATGTTTAGGGGGCGGAGTTATAGTTTGATTTATTTTTTAACTGTGTTTAAATTTGCCTAGAAAGGAGGTGATTCTGTGGAAGAGCTACAGAAATATCTAGAGGTAATTCCGCCGTCAGATAGACTAAGCCAAAATCTGTGTATTAAGCTGGCTAGACTTCTAATCCTGGCCGACCAGACTGGCTACCTTGACCTCTATGATGGAGAGAGGCGAAGACCTGTGGACGATTATAGGAGGGCAGTTGCTCGAGAGTTCTCTTCTTTACGGGTTTAGACTCACCCCAATGGGAAATTCTCCAGCGGGTCGGGCTTGGCTCGAACAAAAATTCGGACAGATTTGGGGTTTTAAGTTCCAAATCACCTAGGCCTGGTACATACGCACCAGGCCTTTTGCTTTACATAGGGATAGATCTGTAGTAGAAATAGTACCGGAACAGGATGGCGACTAAAACTTAAAAGAGAGAAGGGAGGTAAGGGATGAACCCTAAGATTCTATTGATGCCCGATCCTCTTACTCCTGGGGATCTCTGGTACTATCGACAAGCACGACGGAAGGAGTTACTTAGAGGTGGTTTGTTTATAAAGAAGTTCTGGAGGAACACACCACTGCCTAAGCAGGTAGTCGGAGCAGAAGAAGTTGTCAGATTTTCTGATATAAGAGAGCACCCGGCTATCCAACCACTGAACCCCGACGAACGTCGCTGGTACACCTGGGCCCATTTTGGCCCCGAACAACAAAGAAGGGCGTTAGTCCATTACCTAAGGAAAGAAGGGTTGGGGGCAGGGGTCCGCTGGTTAAGCAGGGTGCAAAAGCTCGTCGATGACCCTTGGCGGGAAGGAGAAATTGTGCCCTACCTTCCGGCCATCTCACTACAATCTTACCCTAATTTGCCGGTTGGAGTATCTGGCAAGAGGCATATCAGCTTGCCAATACTAAAATCAGACATCGATGCGGTAGGGAAGAAGCGGGACGAGGAAGTAGTCGATTCCACGACCAAAGTGTTGGACGAGTCAATGATCTTCCATTTAGTAGGTAAGACGCTGATTTTGGCAGTTGGTGGGCCACCAGGGAGTGGAAAAAGCACCTTTGCCGTGTCTTTGGCGGACATGATGATGAATCTTGTCCGAGACTTACGCAGTCGTGGTTGGACAAATCTACCAGATATTTGGCTGGAGACATCCGACATAGGCACGCCAGTTGTGGATGCTATTGTCCATGGTGAAGGTAAGGATCGCCAACTTCTAGCAAGGCGCAAGGTAAAGTGGAATGAAAAGACAACCACCGAAGCCCTGAGACGCCTAGATAAAGCCAAGGGTTGCGGCAACTTGATAATCACCGATCTGCCTGGTGGGGCACACCGCTGGCTCGCTGCTTGCGCGGACTTCGGGTTCATCATCTCAAATGACTGGTCCAAAGTCCCGGAATGGCGTGACTTGTTCAAGTCGTTTGGGGTATCGGTGGTCGGTCAAGCCAGGAGTCGCCCCTTAGCTGACGGGTTTCCTAGCATAGTTTCTACCTATAAGAGAGGTAGCCTAATATCCGGACGAGTGACCGACCTCGACCGAGTAGGGCGCTCGTGGGACCCGTTCACATCCCACTCCGCCGCCATATTGTTGTTTGATATCCTCCCCACCTTGGTGGAGAGGAAGGAGAAGTACCTCGCCAATATTTAGAGTCGGGCCTGTCGAATCACATCGTTGGGCCCGCTTTTTTAATTTCTTTTTTAACAACCTGTGCTAAAATATTTTTTATGACTTCAACTGAGATTAGAAAACGATTTCTCTCCTTTTTCGAAAAACGTGGACATACGATAGTACCATCTTTTTCGCTAGTACCAGAGAATGACCCCTCGGTCCTTTTTAATACCGCCGGGATGCAACCGCTTGTGCCGTACCTGCTTGGTCAAAAACATCCAGCTGGAACCCGGCTGGTAAACACCCAGAAATGTATCCGCACAGTGGACATTGATGAAGTGGGCGATAAAACTCATGCCACCTTCTTTGAAATGCTCGGCAATTGGTCCCTGGGGGATTATTTTAAAGAAGAAGCTATCGGTTGGAGCTATGAGTTTTTAACCTCAAAAGACGAGGGCTTGGGGCTTGATTCTAGGCGCCTCTATGTCACAGTTTTTGCCGGTGATGATAACGCCCCCCGTGACACAGAAGTAGCGGAAATATGGAAAAAATATATTCCTGAGCACCGAATTTATTTTCTTGGTGCTGACGACAATTGGTGGAGTCCGGGGGACAATGGGCCCTGCGGCCCGGATACCGAAATGTTTTATGACCTGACGGTGACCGGTTTGGGAGATTTGACCCATGAAGAATTTGTGACGGCCAATCAAAATCAAAATGTAGTAGAAATCTGGAATGATGTTTTTATGCAGTATGAAAAAAAAGACGGGAAAGTAGTCGGCAGATTAGCTCAACAAAATGTTGACACTGGTTCTGGTCTTGAACGTGTCGCCGCTGTTTTGCAGGGTAAAGATAATATTTTCGATACCGATTTTTTTGCTGGAGTTATGAAACACATAAAGAAAACTCAAGGTGTTGTATCTAATCAAGAAAAATCTCTTCGGTCAGCCCGAATTATTGCTGACCACCTGCGAGCCGCAGTATTTATGATTGTTGATGGGGTTATACCTTCAAATACTGATCGTGGGTACATACTTCGACGAATTATCCGCCGAGCAGTTAGAAATGCCAAAATCCTAGATTTACCATCGACATATATCGAAGATATTCCCCAAATTTTTTTTACCCATTATGAATCAGTGTATCCTGAACTTTTAAAAAATGGGGCCACTGTTATTACTGTTTTAAAGGATGAGTGCGAAAAATTTCAAAAACCACTCGACTTGGTTTGGCTCTTCAAACAGGATCTTGAAATGGCCCGAAATCATAAGGTATACAAGAAAATAAAAAATATTCCACTCATTAATGGCAAGGGTTTTGTTTCTGGTCTCTATGTCTATCAAAATTTTCAGACTTATGGTGTTCCGCCCGATTTGAGCCAAGAAATTATAGGTGAAGTAGGTTTTAAATTTGATCAGGAAGAATTTGATACGGAAATGCAGAAGCACCAGGATTTATCTCGCGCTGGCGCCGAGCAAAAATTCAAGGGGGGGCTGGGTGATACTAGTGAAATGTCGGTAAAATATCACACCGCTACGCATCTTTTACACCAAGCTCTGCGTGATGTCTTGGGCAATCATGTGGAACAGAAAGGTTCTAATATTACAGCTGAACGTTTACGATTTGATTTTACGCACTCGGCCAAGATGACCGATGATGAAAAGAAAAAAGTTGAAGATATTGTCAACGATAAAATCGGGGCGGCTTTGCCGGTCCAGCTTAAGATTTTACCCAAAGAGGAAGCCGCCAAAACAGGCGCTCTTCATTTCTTTGGTGAAAAATATGGAGCAGAAGTCAATGTCTACTTTATCGGCAATGATTTAGAGTCGGCCTACTCCAAAGAATTTTGTGGTGGCCCACATATCAAAAACACCAACGTTCTTGGTACTTTTAAAATACTCAAAGAAGAAGCAGTCGCTCAAGGAATCAGGAGAATAAAGGCAATACTGATTTAGAGTTTAGACCCGATTTCCACAACCTCACCACCTATTATCCTATGGATAATAGGTGGTGAGCGGTATAATAATAAGTAATATGGCTTGGCTTAACACAAAAACAGAAGCTGAACAACCATTGGTTGTCTTTGATATTGGTGGTGGCGGTGTTTCGGCCGTTCTTATATCCAGTGGGCAAAATGATAAAAGAATATTATGGTCGGCATATTTGCCGCTGGCTTTCGGTGTTCATGAGGATTTTAATACTTTTGCCCGAGAAACTTTTTCTCTCCTAGATGAGCTAGGCAATAGACTAACTGCTACCCATCCGGGAAAAGTTAGCTCCGTTCATTGTTTACTGTCATCGCCGTGGCATGTAGCCGAAGCCAGATGTTTACGGGTAGAAAATTTAGGACGACTAGGAATAGGGGAAAATACCGTATCAAATTTAACCGCTCAAGCCGTTATCAAACACCTATCTAAACACCAATCTGAAGGCTTTGAATTGGTTTTAATCGATGATGTTATTTTGCTGACCAAAGTTGATGGGAAAATTGTCGACAATATTAGTCAAGAAAAACCCAATTCAATAGCCATCCACCATTTTACCAGCAGTACTGATAGAGAAATAACCAAACGATTTAGTAATAAAATCAAGTCCCAATTTCAGGGTCTAGAACCAATTTTTCATTCTAATATCTTATCTACCTACGCTATTACCAGAGAAGTTTTGGCCAAGATTCCAGACTTTATCATTTTAGATGTGGCTGGCGAACTTACTGATGTCACTATTGTTCACGAGCACGCCATGGCCGGAGTTTATTCGTTTCCAATTGGTAAATATACTATTGCCAGGATGCTATCCGAAAAAACTGGGCAGTCGGCTTTGGCGAGCTATTCTCAAATAAAAATGTTAGGGGAGGGGTTATTAAGTGAAGGGGAAATTAATAATATTGAGGATAAAATAAAAGATGCTCGAGCCGAGTGGTTATATTCACTAAATGAAATATTAGAAAATATTGAATCTAATTCAGACAATCTACCAATCGTCATTGTTGGTGACGATACCGCTTCCTTTGTGATAGGTAAATGGTCCGAGAAAATAGATAAGACTGTCTCCACGGTTGCCAATCACGAGTTTTTTGCCGACCTATACAAAAACCGCCGAACCGAAACTAAACATATACCCACCCTTATTGCCAATTTGTTTGCCCAGAAGTATTTGTGATATAATGGTTGGGTATCATTGACAGCTTAAAAATACATTGTGAACGAAAATTCTTTCAATAATCACAAGAAAAGCTTGCGAGAGATATTACCAAAAGGTGGAGCGCGCGCTTACAAGCGTTCGACTCCGGTTTTGCAACACGTACCGTTAGCTGGTAGTGAGGCCGAAAATGATTTAATTAACCGTAATTATACGGAAGAGCTTGAAACAACTCTCCGTGACCGTCGTCGTATGCCAAAAATACCAAAATATGTTATCTGGGCTATTGGTTTGTTGTTCGTTGTATTAGTAATTTTTATCGCTGGGTCGTTTTTTACCAAGGTAACCGCCGAAATTGTTCCTAAACAGGCCAGAATCAATTTAAGCGAATCAATCACAGCCTCACACAGTGCAGCCGAGGGGGAACTAGAATTTGGCACCGTATCCAATGTAATTACTGAAGAAGTGGTAGTAAAAGCTAGTGGCACCAAGGAGGTAGAAGAAAAAGCCAGTGGTGAAATAACCATTTATAATGATTATAGTAAAGACTCACAGACCCTGGTGGCTAAAACTAGGTTTGAAGCAAAAAATGGTAAAATATACAGAATAACCCAAAACATATCGGTTCCTGGTCAGAAAATAGAGGGAGGTAAAACGGTTCCAGGTTCAATTACTGTTAAAGTTGTAGCTGACCAAGCTGGAGCTGAATACAATGCAGAACTAACCGACTTTACTATTCCTGGTTTCAGGGATAGTGACAGATTTGATAAATTTTATGCTCGTTCTAAAACCGCTATGACTGGGGGAATGATTGGAACGGTTTCAGATATTTCTCAATCTGATCGGGAAGACGCCGAGGCTACCTTAAAATCAAAACTGGCCAGCAAGACCAAGGATACATCTTCCCTACAAATTCCGGATGGCCATATTTCTTTCAAGGATGCCATTTTCACTACAACCGAATTTGAGGTAAAAAACGGTGCTAAGGCTGGTGAAGCGAAATTGGTCGGCAAACTTACCTATACCGCAATTGTATTTAACAAAATTAAATTGGCTACCTATTTAGCTGAACAGCGTGTTTCTGATTATGCCGACGAAGCAGTATTTTTATCTGACTCAAGTAAAATAAATATTTCACTTCAAAACCGCGATCAGGTTGATATTAGCAGCGATGAACAGATTGAGGTAAAAATGACCGGCACAGCCTTTCTGGTCTGGACAGTAAATGAAGATGAGTTTAAACAAGCAATTGGTGGTTATAATAAAGGAAATTTTAAATTAGTAATTGGTGATTTTCCCGCCATTCAGTCTGCTAAATTAAAAATCGTTCCACCGTGGGTTAGATCTATCCCAAATGATCCTAATAAGATAGAAGTTAAACAAATTTTAGCTACTGAAGATTAATGATGAGTAATACCAATAGACCCACCTTGACTAGGGTCGCTATTATCTGCTACTATAGTCCGGGTAAGACAAATGGATAGTAAAAACGCAAACAGCTCGTCTCCGCGAGGGGAGGGGCAGATAGTTTCTGGTGTTGTTCAAGAGGCTTTACCGAACACCCATTTTAAAGTCCAAGTGGGAGATTCTATCGTCTTATCATACCTTTCTGGCAAGATGCGTTTGCACCGTATCCGAGTATTAGTTGGTGATAAAGTTGAAATATTACTTGATCCATATGGTGGAAAGGGACGAATAATTAAAAGGGGTTAACTGGATGAATCCCGTTAGAAGCCGCGGTCGACGAATCTTAATATACCAAGATATATGAAAGTTAAGATAAATATTTATAAATCTAATTATAAACAGGCGCGTACCGCGACCTGCTTCTAACGGGATGAAAGTAAGGTCGACAATCAAGAAAAGGTGTCCACGCTGTAAAATGGTTAAGAGACGGGGCCATTTGTATATAATTTGTGAAAACAAACCTCGTCACAAGCAAAAACAGGCATAATTTTTTTATTTTTTATGTTACGCATTTCAGGCATTACAATTCCAGAACAAAAAAGGTTAGAAATTGGCCTAACGGCTGTTTATGGAATAGGCAGAAACCGAGCTAAATCTATTTTGTCTATTTTAAAAATTGAACATGGTCGGCGACCATCACAATTAACCGCCGAGGAAGAAAATGAAATTCGCAAGGCGGTTGAAGAGTTTAAAATCGAAGGAGATCTTAAACGAGAGGTAAGTGGTAACATCAAACGGCTTAAGGATATTAAATCCTATATTGGTAGTCGTCACACTAAAGGTCTACCAGCCCGGGGGCAACGAACCAAGACTAATGCGCGAACCAGAAAAGGTCCTAAAAAGACCATGGGTTCTGGTAAAAAGAAGGTGGATAAGAAGTAATTGATTTAAAAAGAATGAAGTGATTATGTAAATCATTACCCCGCCCTACTTTGATACTGACATAAGGTGGCCCCTGACAGAGAAACGGCCAGTTGCCAGTTAAAAGGAAAAAACAAGGTGAGTATCAAAGTAGGGCGGGGTGAAGCAAAATATATTCATTACATTCATTATTTTCTACCATGGGCAAAAAACGAATCATCAAAAAAGTGGGTCACGATGCGGGAGTAGCTAAAGCCCGATCCCTTTCTCGCACCTCTAAAAAAAGGATTGAACGTGGTGTTCTTTATATTCGTGCCACCTACAACAACACGGCTTTGCTTCTTACTGATCCAACCGGAAATGCCATTCTAACCTCCTCTAGTGGAGCCTTGGGCTATAAGGGTTCTAAAAAAGGTACACCCTACGCCGCCGGTAAGGTGGGCGAACTTTTAGCCGAAAAAGCTCAGGCTATTGGGCTAAAAGAAGTAGATGTAATAATCAAGGGAGTAGGTTCTGGTCGTGAATCATCGGTCCGCTCATTTATTGCCAAAGGTATAAATATCTCATCGATAAAAGATCGAACTCCGGTTCCTTTTAATGGGCCGAAGCCACCTAAGCCTCGGCGCGTTTAATTTAATTTTTTTAATATGGGATTAAGAATTGGTCCAAAATATAAGATTGCTCGCCGTCTTGATGATAAGATTTTTTCAAAGACTCAAACCACCAAGTTTGCTATTTCGGCGGGTGGTGACGGTAAAAATACCGGTGGTAAACCAGGTATGCGCCGTAAGACTGTTAGTGAATACGGCCGTCAGCTTATTGAAAAACAAAAAGCCAAATATACCTACGGCGTAAACGAGCGTCAGTTTGCTAACCATGTTAAAGCAGTGCGTTTAATGAAAAATGTAAATGTGTCGGCTGAAATGTTCAAAAGACTAGAAAATCGTTTGGACAATGTAATATTTCGTATGGGTTTGGCCAATTCACGTTTGTTTTCTCGCCAAATGGTTTCCCATGGTCATATTTTAGTAAATGGTAAAAAAGTTACTATACCATCATATGAAGTTAAAAAGGGAGACAAGGTTTCAGTTCGAGTTGGTAGCAAAAGTAAGGGTCAGTTTATTAATTTAGAGGAACGATTAAAAACCTATACCGCACCAACTTGGTTAGTTTTTGACGAAAAAACCATGACCGGTGAAGTAAAAGGGAGTCCAGAATACGGCGACGGTGAATCAAATTTGAATTTCACGTCCATTCTAGAGTTTTATAGTCGAGTTTAAATTTTTATTATTTTTTATTAGTAGATAGTCTTAGCTTTAAACCATGCCAGATTCCAATATTATATTGCCATCAAAGCCGGTAATTGTATCTGAAGAAGAGAATTTCGGTGTTTATGAAATTGAGGGTCTTTACCCTGGATACGGTCATACTTTGGGGAATTCTTTGCGGCGAATTATTTTGTCTTCTTTGCCGGGCTTTGCTGTAACCGCCGTAAAAATCGAGGGTATAAATCATGAGTTCTCTACTATTGATGGTGTTAAGGAAGATGTAATTTCTATCATTCTCAACCTTAAAAAAATTCGCTTTAAGGTAATAGGAGAAGAAACTAAAGTGGTTACCCTGTCTATTTCTGGCATTAAGGAAATAAAGGCTTCGGATATTACAGCTTCTGGTGATGTCGAAGTAGTAAATGGCGATCAACATATTGCCAGCATCACCGACAAGGGAACCTCACTTAAAATGAAATTAACTCTGGAACGTGGTTTGGGTTATGTTCCCAAGGAAGTTTTACAGAAGGACAAAGTCGACATTGGTACCATCGCTCTTGATGCTATTTTTACCCCAATTCGTCGTGTTAGTTATGAGGTAGAGCAGATGCGCGTCGGTAATCGTACTGACTACAATAAACTTCGAATCACCATTGAAACTAATGGTGATGTTTCTCCCCGCGAGGCATTAGAACAATCAATTTCTATAATGATTAACCAACTAAAAGCAATCGTTGGCTTTAAGGAAGACATTGATGATTTGACCCGTGAGCCTGAAAATAACTCGACCGTGGCTGAAGTTGAAAAGGAAATGGCCAATGTTAACCAAGAAGATGGTGACGAAGACATTTTGAAAACCAGGATTGAAGATCTTAACCTTTCTGGTCGAACTCTGAAGGCATTATCTAGTGCTAGTATTCGTACTGTTGGAGGGTTGATAAGGAAGAAGGAAAATGATTTACTAGACATCGACGGCCTAGGAGAAAAGGGTGTCCAAGAGATAAAGCGGGCCCTGTCTAATTTTGGTATTCTACTAAAATAGCTAGTCAATAAATAAAAATATGAAGCATCATGGTAATACAAGTAAACTAGGTCGTGAAAGCGGTGCCCGCGAGGCCCTTTTGCGTGGACTTGCTAAAAACCTGATTCTTCATGGACGAATCCAAACGACCGAGCCAAAAGCCAAAGCCCTACGGCCTTTTATTGAAAAGATAGTTACTATTGCCCGCCATGATACTGTTGGAGCTAGGCGATTGGTTGTTTCTCGGCTTGGCGGTGAAGTGAAAACCGATAAGCTTTTTAAAGAAATTGCTCCCCGTTATTTAGAACGAGCTGGGGGCTATACCAGAATTATTAAGATGCCAGCTAGAAGTGGTGATGCTAGCCCTCAAGCTATTATTGAATTTGTATAAAGTTATGGAATACACACTGGATGCAACTAATAAACCGTTGGGCCGACTCGCCAGTGAGGTGGCAGTTTATTTACGTGGCAAAGATACTCCAACCTTCGAACGTCATCTTAAGCCTAAAAACAAGGTGAGAGTGATAAATGCTGGACATATTACTGTGTCCGGTAGTAAAAGGGAGGACAAAGTCTATCTACGTCACAGTGGTTACCCTGGTGGTCAAAAGGGACGCACTTTAAACGAACTAGCCACCAAAAAAGGTATGTCGGAAGCCCTTAAAATTGCCGTTCGGGGAATGCTTCCCGACAACAAACTACGTTCGATAATGATGAACAATTTAACTATCACTGAATAATCATGACAACTTCTGATGTAAAAAATAGATATATTGAAGCGGTGGGGCGACGCAAAACGGCAGTAGCTAGAGTTCGGATTATCCCAAGTTCTAAAACTACTTTCAAGGTTAATGGCCGCGATTTTGCTGTTTATTTTCCAGTTAAGGAGCTACAAGTAATAGTTGAAAAACCGCTGACAAGTTCAGCGGTTGGAAAAGATTTCAATATAACTATCCTAGTAAAAGGTGGTGGTATTCACGCTCAAGCTGAAAGTGTCGCCATGGGTCTATCCCGAGCGCTAACAATCTTTAGCCCTGGATTACGGTCACCACTTAAGCAAGCCGGTCACCTTACCCGTGACGCTAGAGCCAAAGAAAGACGTAAGTTCGGCCTCAAGAAAGCCAGAAAGGCACCACAGTGGTCGAAACGTTAGTTTACGACAGTGAGGTGAGGCAGGGGTGACAGGGGAAGGGTAGTTCCCCTGTGGAGCCTGCCCGCCATTGCCTGAGGGCGCAGCCGATGGCAGGCGGGGAAGGATTGGGAAAACCGTGGGTTTCCCATGCCGCAAGTGGTCAAAAAAACTCACCCTTGACCATAAATATCAAAGGAGTAATATTAACCCTATGAACAACGAACAACCATCATTTCGCAATGAAATCGACGAGCCAGCTCAAAAAGAGAGGCGTGGCCTAGTTGCTATGGCAATTATTGGTATAATTTTAGGCCTAATTATTGGCTATTTTGTTTTTTCTTTAGGTATTTTTAGTCCCAAAAATGCTGATTTAAAGGGTCAAATCACTAGTTCAACCACTCCAATAACTTTAAACAACAACAGCTTAAATAATAATATTGGTCTACCTTCTACTGGTACTATGGAAATAGTAGCTGACGACCAAAATCCAGGTGACCGGCTGTCTATATCGAAAATGAATATTGCCGAGGGTGCCTGGGTGGTCACCTTTACCTCAACGGAAGATAAAAGCGCTCCGGAAAGAATTATTGGGGCCCAATATTTTAACGCTGGCTCATATAATAATGTGACGGCCTACCTCGGCGAGAGTACTATCGCTGGTGAAACTTATTTTGTAACCTTTTACCGAGATGATGCTGTTCGAGGTACTACTACCGCCGGTGGCCATATTTTCAACAGTGTCACCGACCGACCAATTCTTAAAAATGGCAATTGGATACTGGATTCATTTGTTGTTTCCTCGGTTGGCTCACGGGGATAGAACGGTACTTAATTATTTGGACTTTAGTAAAAATAAAAGTTTTTTGTTATGACCAAAAAAAACGAACAAGCAAAAGATCATAACGACGACAATTTTGTTTTCTTAGACGAAACAGATTCGAACGAGTTTGCTGATAAAATAAAAAAACTACAAGCCAAACTTAAACTAACCGAGGAGGAAAAAAAAGGGAATCTATCGGGGTGGCAAAGGGCTAAGGCTGATTATTCAAACCTAAAGGCAAACACCGACAGGGAAAAAACAGAATTATCAGCCTTTATCAGGGCTGGAGTAATAGAGGATTTTTTACCCCTAGCGGATAGTTTTGAAATGGCGATGGCCAACAAGGAAGTTTGGGAAGCGGTGCCAGAAAATTGGCGAAAGGGTGTAGAATATATATATCAACAACTAGAAAATATATTTTCGAGTAACGGTATCAAATCGATCAACCCTGTTGGACTTACTTTTGACCCAACGGAGCATGAGTCAATTGATATCATTGAGACAAATATAACCGAAGAGGATAATAAGGTGCTTATTGTCGCCAAACTTGGCTATAAGCTGGGTGAAAAAATTTTACGACCAGCTCAGGTAAAAATTGGTAAATATTTGGAAAAATAAAAATTTATTATAAAATTAGAAAAATTAAAATTAATATAAATACGCTATGGCTAAAATACTTGGAATTGATCTAGGAACCACCAACTCCGCAATGGCGTATGTGGAAGGTGGCGAACCTAAAATTATCGAAAATGCTGAAGGGGCCAGAACAACCCCATCGATTGTGGCTATGTCTAAAACTGGCGAACGTCTAGCCGGACTACTTGCAAAACGACAAGCGGTGACAAACTCTAAAAACACAATTTATGGTGTAAAACGGCTGATGGGACATAAGTTTGAAGACCCTCATGTTCAAAAAGATAAGGGTTTGGTTTCCTATACTATAGAACGTTCCGGCGATGCGGGTGTAATTGTTGGTATGGGTGATAAAAAATATCGCCCCGAGGAGGTATCGGCAATGATTTTATCCAAACTAAAACGCGACGCCGAAGCCCATTTGGGTGAAAAAATTGAGGAAGCGGTTATTACTGTTCCCGCCTACTTTGATGACTCACAACGCAAAGCCACCAAAGACGCGGGGGAGATCGCTGGTTTCAAGGTGCGTCGGATTATCAATGAGCCAACGGCCGCCGCCCTTGCTTATGGCCTGAACAAAAAGAAGGACGAGAAGGTGGTAGTTTATGACTTTGGTGGTGGGACCTTTGATGTTTCGGTGCTTGATATTACCGGCGCGGAAGGTGAGCAATCGATTGAAGTAAAGTCGACTGATGGTGACTCCCATATGGGTGGCGAAGACATTGACCAAAAAATTATAGAATGGCTTATTGCTGAATTCAAAAAGGATACCGGTTTAGATATTTCTAAAGATCAACTTGCCCTTCAACGTCTAAAAGAAGCGGCCGAAAAAGCCAAACACGAATTATCGTCTGCCCTTGATTCTGAAATTAATATTCCTTTTATTACGTCTGGTAGTGCTGGTCCAGAGCACCTAGTTAAAAAGATGACTCGAGCGGGATTGGAAGAATTGGCCGATGAATATATTGCTCGTTCAATTGAAATAACCAAGCGAGCGGTTGAAGTATCGGGACATAAATTAAATGATATTGACGAAATAATTTTAGTTGGTGGTCAAACCAGAATGCCGGCCATTCAAGAAGCGGTTAAAAAACTATTTGGCAAAGAACCAAATCGCTCTATTAACCCCGATGAAGTGGTGGCTATTGGCGCCGCTGTTCAAGCGGGAATATTTCAAGGTGATGTTAAAGATGTTCTCCTTTTAGATGTCACGCCTCTGTCGCTAGGAATCGAAACCTTAGGTGGAGTAGCCACCAAGGTGATTGAAAGAAATACCACTATTCCGACGGCCCGCAGTCAAACTTTTTCTACCGCCGCTGATAACCAAACCTCAGTGGAAATTCATGTCGTTCAGGGTGAACGGGAGATGGCCGCCGACAACAAATCATTAGGACGATTTATCTTAGATGGTATTCCCCCTGCTTCTCGGGGCCTCCCGCAAGTGGAAGTCACTTTTGACCTAGATGCTAATGGCATCCTCTCGGTCAAAGCTAAAGACAAAACCTCGGGCAAAGAGCAGTCCATTCACATCGAGGCCCAATCTTCTTTGTCTAAAGAAGACATTGAAAAGATGAAAAAGGAGGCCGAATTACACGCCGGAGACGACAAAAAACGACGCGAACTAGTTGATATAAAAAACACCGCTGAACAATTAGCATACACGGCTGAAAAAGCTCTTCGTGATGCGGGCGATAAAGTTCCAACTGATATTAAAAATTCTGTTGAAGAAAAAATTAAAGTCGTGCGCGAGGCTAAGGAAAAAGACGATATAGAAAATATAAAAAATGCCACCAGTTCTTTGTCGACGGAAATGCAGAAAATCGGTGAAGCAATGGCCAAAGCGGGTGGGGCCGAACCAACACCAGAAAATAAGGAAGGGGAAGTGCGGGAAGCCGAAACCGAGGAAAAAAAGGAAGGGGACATTAATAAATAACAGTAGCGTTGAGATACTCCTGTTTTAGGGAGTCGTGAGGCTGACGAGCCGAACGTTTCAGGATTTTTTAAGCTTCAAAAAATCCGTGCCCTAAAACAGGAGTACCGAATAAGCCTATGGCCAAAAACTATTACGAAATTTTAGGGATTGATAAAAAAGCGTCGAAAGACGATATTAAAAAACAGTTCCGTAAATTGGCCCACAAGTACCACCCCGACAAAGAGGGTGGTGATGAAGCCAAGTTTAAAGAGATTAGCGAGGCCTATCAGACCCTCTCCGACGACAAAAAGCGGTCCGAATACGATATGTATGGCCGAGCTTTTGCTGGTGGTGGCAACCCAGGGGCGGGCCCGGGGGGCTTTTCTGGTTTTGGTGCCGAGGGTTTTGATTTTTCTAATTTCGCCAGTGGCCAAGGTTTTGAGTTTGACCTCGGAGATATTTTTGGCGATATATTTGGGGGCGGACGGCAACAGCAAAAGCGCGGCCGAGATATTTCCGTTGATATTCAAATTTTGTTTGAAGAATCAATCTTTGGCATCGAGCGAAAATTACTTATCAACAAAGTTGGCACCTGTGAGGGTTGCGCCGGTTCGGGCGCGGAAAAGGGTAGCAAAGCTAAGACTTGCCCGACTTGCAACGGCAAAGGAAAAGTCCACGAAACGCGTCGGTCATTTTTGGGTTCGGTCACCGTCAATACGGTCTGTTCAGCTTGTCACGGTAAGGGTGAAATTCCAGAGAAGGTATGTAAAACCTGTGGCGGCGCTGGAGTCAAAAAGAAAAGTGAGGAAATAACGATGAAAATACCAACCGGTATTGAGTCGGGGGAAATGATTCGTTTGTCTGGTCGAGGTGAGGCCGTTTCCGCTGGCCAAGCCGGAGATTTATATATCAAGGTTTATGTGGAGGCCCACAAAGTCTGGAAGCGGGAGGGCAATGACTTGCGGATGGATTTAAATGTCAAACTTACTGACGCTCTGCTTGGCGCCGAATATAATATTAAAACTCTTGAAGGTGGGGATTTGCAGATAAAAATTCCGGCCGGCATTTCATTTGGTGAAATATTGCGAGTCAAAGAGAAAGGGGTACCAATCGATGGCAAACACCGTGGCAACTTACTTATCCGGGTGGTAATAAATACTCCTCAAAAACTAACCAAAACCGCCCAGAAACTACTTGAGGAATTGAGAGAAGAGGGGGTGTAGTATTTACAAATTTGGTTTTTAGAACCATTCGTCGGTTTCCAACGACCTCCTCATTCGGCTTCGAAAAATTTTCTCCTTTCAGTCGAACCAAGCAAATTTTTCTGCAGATGTTCTAAAAACCAAATTTTCTTAATTTAGAAATCTATTTAATCGGCGTTTTGGAAGGCACATTATGCCTCGGCCTTTTTTATTGACATACAATTTAATTGTAAAAATTAACCTAGTAGTATAATCTTAAATTAGAGGCTAGATATAGTGATGACCACAATGAAAAAAGGAGGGTACCGTGTTTAGGAAAGATAATGAATTTAGGGTTCTATCAGCTATTGCAATTGGCAGTAGAATAGATCCTAAATATCGGACGACCTTTGAGCGTTGCCGGTCTCTGGGTTATATCGACGATTCTGGCAGACTTACAACCCCTGGCCGATACTTGTTGAATGAACTTCTCACCAGTCGACGTCACCCTGTTTGGAGCTTTTTTCACAATGTACTTGGGCCACTTTTTTGGAGAGGGTAATAGTAGGCACAGGACGGGTCAGAAAATCTCCACGACGCCGTGTGGGTCCCACTCATACGGCTTTTTTTGTTTTAAAATCTACGGTATAATCTAAAAACTATGTCTACTAAAAAAATCCTCCTTTCGGGCATTAAGCCAACCGGTCAGGCCCACATTGGCAATTATTTTGGAATGCTAAAACAATGTGTTGACTTCCAAGACGAGTACGATTCTTTTATTTTTATTCCTGACTACCACGCTCTGACTAGTGTCCAGAGTGGTCAAGAAATGGCCGAAAACTCTCTCAATCTAGCCATTGACCTAATGGCGATTGGTGTAGACCCCAACAAAAGTGTGATGTTTAAGCAGTCAGATGTACCCGAAGTAACAGAATTGTGTTGGATATTCAACTGTCTCACCACGATGCCATATCTAATGCGGGCCCACGCTTTCAAAGACTCAGAGGCCAAAAATAAAGAAATAAATGTCGGTGTTTTTGATTATCCAATTCTAATGGCGGCCGATATTCTTATCCAAGATGCTGATCTGGTACCAGTCGGTCAAGACCAGCAACAGCATGTCGAATATGCCCGAGATACAGCTGAAAAATTTAACCGTATTTACGGCGAAACTTTCAAATTACCGAAAGCTTATATTAAGGAAGATGTTGCGGTCGTACCTGGTATCGACGGCCATAAAATGTCCAAAAGCCACGGTAATCATATTCCGCTTTTTGCTGAAGACGACCAGATCCGCGCGCTATGTATGAAAATTGTCACTGACTCTAAAACTCCCGCCGAACCCAAGGACACAAGCACCGATAATATTTTTGCTCTCCACAAACTATTCAGTACTGATCAATTGGCTGATATAGAAAAGCGTTATTGTGAAGGAGGAATGGGTTACAAAGAATCAAAAGAATTGCTAGCGGAAAATATTATTAAATTTATTGCTCCACTGCGAGAGAAAAGAAAATCTATTGCCGCCGACCTTGCTAAAGTCAAAGCGATACTAGCCGAAGGCGGGGAAAAAGCCCGCGCTCGCGCTATCACCAAAATGAAAGAAGTAAAAGAAAAGACCGGACTGTCTTTTTAGATAATCCTTACTAATGTCAAAAAAACTTACCTATAGTCAACTTAAAGTAACCTTTAGGGTTATATTAGATTTCTTTTATCGTTACCGAAGAGATCTTTTAATTTTGTTTTTTATTGATGCCATTTTATCTTTGGGTAATGGCGCTGTGCCATATTTAACTGGTAAACTTTTTGATTTTATTCTTGCTCCGTCAGAACTTTTTACCCTTTCTATTTTAACAATGCCTCGGGTGCTGTGGTTACTTGTACTACTAGCCGTAATACAATCTATTATCGCTATTGTTAGCTACTACACCCACATGAAAGAGTCGGTGATAGAATTTTATTCCCGCTTTGATTACATCAACCTTGCCTACGCTAAGCTTTTAGAATTACCCCTGTCTTTTCATAAGACACACAAAATAGGCGATTTAACCTCAAAAATAAATATGGCCGGTTGGGGATTACAGTCAATCATCGGCCGTCTAATTACCAGTTTAGGGGCCGAATTTTTGACGGTCTTAGTTTCTATTGGTGTCATATTTTACATCGAACCATACATTGCAATATTTTCGGTAATTGGTCTATGTTTATTTATTTTTATTGCTAGTTTTTCCGTCCGCAGTGCGGCTGGTTTAGAAGATAAATTTTCTGATGCCTGGGGTAAAGCTTTTGGCCTAGCCGGAGACGCTGTGACCAATGTTTCGGCCGTTAAACAATCGACCGCCGAAACCTACGAACAAATCCGAATCAAGAGAGGTTTTATTCGAAACCTTCTACCGCTGTGGTTAAAAGAAGACGGCATTTGGGCTTCGCTAAGTTTTCAACAACGATTTGTTATAATTGCCCTCCAGCTTATTATATTTGCTTGGTCTATTCGTTTGGTAACCACCGGGGCGATGACTATTGGTGAACTTATTGCCTTCAACTCGTATCTTTCTATGCTGTTTGGGCCATTTGTTAATCTTCTAAATATGTCAAAAACAATTCAAAGTGGCATTGTAAATATTAATGCTGTGGAAAGAATGCTAGCTGTCCACTCTGAAGACTATCGACCAATAAATGAAATCGTGGTCAACAAAATTAGCGGTGATATTGAATTTTCTAATGTCAGTTTTTCCTACCATAAAAACCAACCAATATTGGCCGGGCTTGATTTCAAGGTTAAGGCTGGTCAAGTTATCGCCCTGGTTGGCGAGTCGGGGGTAGGAAAAAGTACCATGATTGACTTACTTTCCGGTTATCATTTTCCCACCAAGGGCAAAGTTATGATTGATCAAATTGATATTAGAAATCTAAATCTACATCTCCTACGGTCACACATTGCTATTGTTCCCCAGGAAGTTGTCTTGTTTAATGACACTATTCAAAAAAATATTAAATATGGTAATTTTCAAGCTACTGATGAAGAAATAAAAGTTGCCTCTCGTAAGGCTCACGCTCTAGATTTTATTGAAAAATTTCCCAAAAAGTGGAAACAGCTAGTGGGCGAAAGGGGAGTCAAGCTGTCGGTTGGCCAAAAGCAACGAGTAGCAATTGCTCGCGCTATTCTGCGCAATCCAGCCATTCTTATTTTAGACGAGCCGACCTCGGCCCTCGATGCCAAGTCGGAAAAGATTATTCAGGAATCGCTAAACGAGCTTATGTCTGGCCGGACTACCTTTATAGTGGCCCATCGTCTAAGCACTGTCCGCAAGGCTGATTTGATTTTGGTTTTTGAAGAAGGGAGAATCGTCGAACGAGGTACTCACGACGAACTGCTCCAAATTGAAAAAGGTAAATATCGCCACCTCTACGAGCTTCAGATTGGGCTACATAAATAGTTTGGTCTCAAAATTATACCACATTTAATTTTTACCAAGGACGGTCCTCGGTGGGAAATAATGATGCTAAAAATCTATTCTAATATTCTTGAGAATATTAGAATAGATTGAGTGTCATATAAATAGAAACAGCGCGAAGACTTTTGTCTTTGCGCTGTGCTGATAATCATTGTTTCGAGGATCTACGGCACCATCTCCACCTCCGCCGGCAGGGGTACCTTCTCGTAAAAGACAAAGATACCTCCTTCTCCGTCGCCGACTCGGTCGACAACTTTCTTGTCCGGGAACATCTTCTGCCATTTGCGCAGGCAAAACGAGAGATAATCAAGACGACCCCGTACATCTGGGAAGTGGGCCAAGTCCTGCCCATTGTCGAAGACGTCGGGCATGACTCTAGCCATCACAGCTGAATCACTTCCCGTCATCGAGCTTTCTATATTCAGCAAATCATTCTTCGCGACAGTGGCGACAAATATAATTGTACATAATGTCGCCAAAATTGCCGCAATAATCATGATTTCCACCAACGTAAAACCTCTCTTATTCATCTCAACCTCCCTGCACCGTAGCGCATAAGTTTTTACCAATAGTTCATTCCGTTCTCAACGGTGACTAATTTCTAGTATATGTCATATTTATATATATGTCAATATAAAGGAAAAACTGGCTTATGGTAAAATTCTTTTATATGGAACGTACTCTAATCGGCGATTTAAGCCAAAAAATAGGGGAGGAAGTGGTTATCAAAGGCTGGGTTGATATCCGCCGTGACCACGGCAAACTTATTTTTATTGACCTGCGCGACCGCTCGGGCCAGGTGCAAATGGTTGTCTTACCCAACCACGCCGAAGCCCATACTCTGGGCCAAACCCTCCGCCCGGAGTGGGTGGTAGAAATTACCGGCCTCGTGAACAAGCGCCCGGAAAAAATGGTCAATACCGAAGTTAAAAATGGCGACTTGGAGATTGAAGTCACTGCCATCACTGTTTTAAGTCAGGCTCAAGAATTGCCATTTGAAAAAGAGGCTGATGTAAATTTGGACACCCTGCTCGATTACCGCCCACTAACACTACGCGCCGAGCGGGGCCGTCATATTTTTGCCGTCCAAGCGACCATTGTTCAGGCCTTCCGCCAAGCGCTGGTAAACCGCGACTTTACCGAGTTTCAAGCGCCAGCGATTGTCGGTGGTGATGCCGAAGGCGGGTCAGCCGTGTTTAAGATTGATTATTTTTATGACCAGACGGCCTATCTGGCCACTAGCCCCCAACTGTATAAGGAAATTATGGTTGGGCCGTTTGAGAGGGCTTTCACTATTGCAAAAATCTTTCGGGCGGAAAAAAGTACCACCACTCGCCACTTGGCGGAAATAATGCAGATGGATTTTGAAATGGGTTTTATTAATGACCACCGCGATGTCATGGCGGTGCTAGAAGAAGTGATTAGAGAAACTGTCGAAGCAGTAACGACTAAATATCCCGAAGCATTTTCATTTTTTGACACACCCCTTCCCGCCCTACCGGCTGGAGCTTTCCCGGTTTTTACCCTGGCTGAAGCCTTGGAAATAGTCGAGCGTGAATTTAAAGTTAAAGCTATTGGTGAGCAAGATATGGCCCCCGAGCACGAACGTCTGATTTGTGAGTGGACCCTGAAGGAACATGGTTCAGATTTTGTTTTTATCACCCACTACCCCACGGCGGTCCGTGCTTTTTATACTTACGAAGAACCAAGTGAAAAACCACTGTCGCGCAGTTTTGATCTACTCTTCCGTGGACTCGAAATAAATAGCGGCTCCCAACGTATTCATAATTATGAGGATATGGTGGAGCGGATAAAAGACAGAGGACTAGACCCCGAAAAGTTCTCGTTTTACCTCCAAGCCTTCAAGTATGGTCTGCCACCCCACGGTGGCTGCTCCACTGGCCTCGAGCGAATTACCGCTCGAATGCTAAACCTGCCAAATGTGAAGGAGGCCTCGGCCTTTCCGCGCGATCTAAATCGCATTGACACTCTCCTCTCAAAATAGTCATGTTTCTAGGGCTATTTCACCAACGAGGCTACCCGCCTGCCATGCAAGGCACGAGCGGGCAGGAGCCTCGTGGAATTTGCTTGACAAAAAAACAGGGGGTGCTATAATAGACTGTAGATAGATATTGGTTCACCAAAAGTTTGTTTTAACCGCATCGTTTGGTGAAGCGACACTTGAGCCTCCTGTGGCTTGGGTATAGAGCTCCACCAGAAACCCCGGACGTCGCACTGTGTGTGACGCGAGGGGTTTTCTTTTTTTAGCTAAAGATTATTAGATTTTTATTGACAAAAATATAAGGTTTGCTATAATTAAAATAGATTGAAAACACTACAAAAACCCCTCAATCCGAACACTTTCTAATAATTTAATACTTGTAA
>CAYHFD010000011.1:0-22795 GCA_964355855.1 uncultured Candidatus Saccharibacteria bacterium
TCGCCGTGACCTGTGCCGCGCCGAATGCGATCACGGCCGAGGTGACGTTTAAACCTCTTCCCGTTTGTACTTTTGAGGCACTTGCTTCTTGGCCAGGCGATCCCGCAGGCGATACCACAGGTGGCACAGTCACTATCACTCCGACGAGTTATATCGTCCAAGCTGGCCAAAGTGGAACGTTCAATGCTCAGGCTGTTACCAACTGGGTTATTACTTCATTTAAGTACCAGATCGCGGGCGGGGCGTGGCAAACAGTAATGGTTCCGACGGGAACCGTTTCCAAATCACAAAATGTTGTCTGTCCAGCTACAGGAGGAGCGGTAAAAGCGGATGTTAGGTTTGCACGGTCTGGTTGGAAAATAAATGTGACGATTGGTGGTGGCGGAACAGGCACAATTGATCCGCCTGGTTCTGAAGTATTAGTACCAGGGACAGATGATCATGAAGGTTTTTTAATTAAGGCAGATTACCAGAAGTCACACAGTTATATTGCTCGAGTGATATTGGATGGGGTTGATATTTTACCTGAGCCTACAAATAGTGACTTTATAATAGTGCCTCGCGAAGGTAAAAATGTTAGAAATCTAAAAGTATTTTTTGAAGTATATACTTGCCAGTTTGTTTCTTCAGCTTCTGGGAGTGGTTCAGTAATACCAGCCGGGCATTATGTTGTACCTTTTGGAGGCCGGATAACTTTTAAAGCTACTCCAGGTTTTGGTTATAGATTTGATAAGTTTTTAAGCAAAAGGTATTACTGGACGAATGATGGGTGGAAGTTTATTGAGGCCTTTCAAGATAGAGATAATCCATATCCTCGTTCCTGTATGGCTAATTATGGGTCAGAGAAGCAAGAAGTAGAAGCGGTCTTTGTCCGAGTGGGTAAGGGTTGTCCTGTGAGTAGTTATGTTTACGATGACAAAGGTGCCACGATAAATCCCGCCTCCGTGTTTTTGTATCCAGGGTCATCACAAACCTTCCAGATTGTTCTCAACAAAGGATATCAAATAAAATATGTATGGTTGAATGGGTCTTCCTTAGGTACTCCATCTGATGAGGTAGAAGTAACTTGTAGCGCTGATCCTACTAAAGAGTTGGCTTATCAAATAGATGTTGAGGTTGAAAAAATTAAAAAATCAACAGCCTCTAAACAAAGTCTATTGTTACAGGGGTTAAATCAAATGGCCTCCACTTGGCAAGCGTTTGGGGAATTGCCAGATAGGGTTTTTGGTTGGTTGTGGGGATGGGTTAAATAAACAAAACCCCCGCCGGCGGAGCCGGCGGGGGTTTTGTTTTGTTTATAAATCGTCTTTCGGTTACAATATAAAAGTGAAAATGATCAAATCAAACCGGGTTTTGCTTAGCCTTACGGCCGGGTTGGTGATTATTTCTGTCACTTTGTCGGTTATGGCCTACCAAAACTTTTGGTTTTGGCGCCTGTGGTGGTTTGATAATGTGCTCCATTTTATTTCGGCTATTTCGGCTGGGTTGGTTTTCTTACTCGTTTATTTTATTGTCGCCAGGCAAGACGGGCAACCAATTTCTCCTACCTGGACCGAAGTGTTGCTTGCCGCCACTAGCTCGATTTTTGCTCTGGGTTTTATTTGGGAACTATTTGAGTTTAGTATCGACAAGTATTGGGCTGCATCTGTCGCAGTTAAACAACTAGCGATGATAGAAATTGGTTTTGGGGATTCAATTTGGGACTTGATATCGGATATTTTTGGTGCTCTGGTGGCTTCGCGTATTTTTAAATCAACCTATACTGAAACTAATTATGATAAAATATAAGTTAAGATCAGATTTAATATAAAACTATGAGCGCTAAGGCAAGTATTACATTTTGTGGTGGTACCGGTAGTGTAACCGGCGCCAATTTTCTTTTGGAAACCGAAGAGGGTGGAGAGAAGCATCGTATTCTGGTTGATTGTGGTCTTGAGCAAAGTGGTAAGGTTTGTCCAGAAAGTAACTTTGCCCCTTTTACTTATGACCCGGCCTCGGTCGAAGCCTTGTTTGTGACTCATGGTCACCTCGATCATGTGGGGCGGATTGGTAAATTAGTGAAAGATGGTTTTAAAGGCAAAATATATTCGACGCCACCAACCAAAGATATTGCTGAACTTATTATGCTCGACAGCTTGGGGGTAATGGAAAAAGAGCGGCGGGGGACCGCTTTGCCACCTCTCTACGAGCCGGCCGATGTCGAAGATGCAATGCAACTATGGCAGACCTTTACTTATCACGATCCAGTCGAACTAGGTGGCCTACAGGCAGTTTTTCGTGATGCCGGGCATATTTTAGGGTCATCCATGGTCGAGTTTACTTTGGCTGGCAAAAAGATTTTGTTTAGTGGGGACTTGGGTAATTCACCCATGCCCCTTTTGCCGGACACAGAGAAAATTACCGATATTGATTATCTGCTAATGGAATCGGTCTATGGTGACCGTAACCACGAACGGAAAGAAGAGCGGGCGGAAATAATGAAAGGCGTAATTAAAGACACTATGAAAGCGGGTGGTACGCTTATGATTCCAGCTTTTTCGGTGGAGCGAACCCAAGAATTACTTTTTGAAATCGAAAATATGATGGAAAATTCAGAAATTCCCTTGGTGCCAGTGTTTGTTGATTCACCACTAGCGATTCAGGTAACCGAGGTTTATAAAAAATATCATGAGTATTTCAAAAAAGATGTTGGTGTCACTGTACGGGCTTCTGATGGTCAGATTTTTAAATTTCCCCAATTACATTTTACCCGTACTACCGAAGAGTCTAAAACTATCAATTACCAATCAGCTCGTAAAATAGTAATCGCTGGTAGTGGCATGTCCAACGGGGGACGGATTTTGCATCATGAAAAACATTATTTGCCCGACCCTAATAGCACCCTGCTTTTGGCTGGCTATCAGGCGGCCGGGTCTCTGGGACGAATTATTCAAGATGGGGCCAAACATGTCCGTATTATGGGCGAGGATGTAGCGGTTCGGGCGAAAATCGCTTTAGTTTCTGGTTATTCTGGCCACAAAGATTCCGATGGCTTGCTTGATTTTGCCGAAGACTCGGCTAAAACTCTTAAGAAGGTGTTTGTGGTCATGGGTGAGCCCAAGTCGTCGCTCTTTTTGGTTCAACGTCTGCGCGATTATATTGGTTTAGACGCGGTGGCACCGGAGACAGGAGAAAAAATTAAGATTAGTATATAGTATTTTGTATCAAGTATAGGGTATAAAATTCAAAACCGGGCCGGCGCTTTGCGCCGGCCCGGTTTTATACTGTATACAATATACCAAATACCGTATACGTTCTTTATTTCACAAATTCCACCACTTGTTTAAAGGTTTCCGGATTGTTCTCGGCTAGGTCAGCCAAGATTTTGCGGTCGAGCTCAACATTTTTCACCTTTAGGAGGTTGATCAGCTTGCTGTAAGAAATACCGAGCGCTTTAGAAGCGGCACCGATTTTAATATTAAACAGCCGACGAAAATCATTCTTCTTGTCTTTACGGTGAGCAAAAGCGTGGGCACCAGCGTGCAGAAAAGCGGTTTTGGCTTCCCGTTTCTTAGTCCCGCGACCAAAGCGAAAACCCTTGACTCGGGCCAGTAGGTTGCGACGGCGCTTTAGGGTGGTTTTTCCTCCTTTAACTCTAGGCATATATGAAAATAATTAATTATTTTAAAGCACGAAATTCGAATATCGAAATCCGAAACAAATTCTTAATTGAAATCAGGGCTGCTTAGAATTTTTAATCTTAAAAACTTGTTTCGGATTTAGAGTTTCGTGCTTCGGATTTTGCCTAATAGCTCGTCTTGCGACCTGGAAGCATTCGGCTCGAGGTTTTGGCCACCATCCTAATAGTTTGGCCCCGCTTCCCCGCGAGTTGGGACGACCGGCTTTCTTTGGCATTAAAATGATTTTTACCCGGTTTGCGCGCGATTAGTTTGCCGGTCTTAGTCATTTTTATTCTCTTCGAATATGATTTATTTGTTTTCATCCCGTTAGAAGCAGGTCGCGGTTCGCGCCTGTTTGAAATTAGTATAATAATGATTTAGTGTATCTGTCATTTTGCCTGGTATATTAAGACTTGTCGACCGCGGCTTCTAACGGGATTCATGGTTGGGAAGTCATACTTCCTCTGGTCGTTGATTATCCTCAACTTTTTTAACGACTTTATTTCTTTCTACCACCAGATATGGCCCTTTGGGCCCTCGTTTGACCGGTTCGGCCACTTTATAATCTTCGGGAATTAGCCGAAGAATACGGTCAAGCCGTTCTTCTAAAAACTTAGGATCAAAGTATTTGGCCCGCCCCGAGACAAACAGCTCAATCTTGACCCGGTGGCCTTCTTTTAGCCATTCACCGGCCTTTCGCGCTTTTAGCTCGAGGTCGTGGTCACCGGTGCCGATTTTCACCTGTAGAGATTTAGTCTCGGTGGCTTTACTGCCAGCCCTAGCCGCTTTGGCCTTGCGGTTTTCCGCATACTGCCATTTGCCATAGTCCATGACTTTGGCAATAGGGGGGTTGGCATTGGGCGAAATTTCAATCAAATCAAGGCCAGCCTCTTCGGCTTGACGCAGGGCTTCCTCTTTGGACATTACCCCTAGCATGGCACCCTCCTCGTCAATAACGCGGAGTTCGCGAGCTATAATTTGATGATTTAAGCGGACAAATTTACTCAAAAGGTGTTTTAAATTAACTCCCAGCTCGTAGCTGGATACGGGGGTAATAATAAAGGAAAATAAGCGGGAAGTCAAATAGAAGTGGTATATTGTATGGGGTATTTTGTATGGGGTAGAGGGGTCTATAGGTTCTTTATAAATAGTATAATTTACGCTACAATTTATCGATAAATGTCCAAGATTCAATTTGAACAAAAAAGAACAGATATGGCCCAATTGTATCCAACTACGAATGTATTTGGGGTTGAAAAGTTTTTCAATAAAATAATTTGTGGTAGTGCAGTAGATGTAATGAAACAAATACCTGACGGATCAGTTCATTTAGTTGTTACATCTCCGCCATATAATTTAAAAAACTCCACTGGTAACGGGATGAAAGATGGACGTGGTGGAAAATGGGCAAATGCTGCTTTGCAAAATGGTTATTCTCATCACAATGACTGTATGCCACATGGCGACTACGTGAAGTGGCAACGAGATTGTTTGACCGAGATGATGAGAATTATTCCGGAAGACGGGGCAATTTTTTACAACCACAAATGGCGTGTGCAGGGAGGATTATTACAAGACCGCCAAGATATTGTGAGTGGTTTCCCTGTTCGTCAAATCATAATTTGGAAAAGAAAAGGGGGGCTCAATTTTAATGCGGGATATTTTTTACCAACCTACGAAGTGATTTATCTTATTGCCAAACCAAAATTCAAACTTATTACGAAAGCTAATGCTTTTGGTGATGTTTGGGAATTTACACAAGAAATGAACAACGAACATCCAGCGGCTTTTCCAGTTGATTTAATTGACCGTATTGTATCTTCTACCAACGCTGAAATCATTCTAGATCCATTTATGGGTTCTGGTACTACTGCTCTTTCGGCCATAAACTTTAATCGGCATTATATCGGCATTGATCTTTCGCCGGAATATTGTGAGATGGCTAAGGAAAGAATTAAAAACCACAAAGCCCAACAGAAACTTTTATGAAAAAACCATTTATTTATACGAAACCAGCACTTATTTCTAAACTGAAAGAAATTTCAGCAATGGGTTTTATCTCAAACGCAAGGAAAGGAAATGCCGGAGGCATTGGCAATACGCTTGAAGATTTGCTCGGTATCAAAGAAAACAATTTGCCAATACCGAACGCGGCAGAGTGGGAATTGAAAGCGCAACGGCTCAATTCAACCTCGCTGACAACACTTTTTCATATTGAGCCCTCACCGCGCGCCATTTGCTTTGTACCGCAAGTGCTTTTACCTAAGTACGGCTGGGCACATCAAGAGGACGGCAAAAAATATCCAAAAGGAGAAATGAGCTACCGGCAGACAATCCACGGAAATTCACGAAGCGATCGCGGTTTCAAAGTCGTGATTGATCGAAAGGAGCGCAAAATTTTGATTTCGTTTAATGCTGGAAGTGTTGATATTCGGCATAAAAAATGGCTTACATTAGTTAAAAAACGTATCGGCTTGGGCGAACTCAACCCGCAACCATATTGGGGTTTTGATGATTTGGCCCATAAAGCCGGAACAAAACTGCTCAACTCTTTTTATGTTCAAGCCGAAGTAAAAATTGTACGCAAAAAAGAACATTATAATTATACCAAAGTGATGATGTTGCAGAAATTTAGCTTCGCAGGATTTTTGAAGGCGTTAGAAGAAGGAAAAATTCTTGTGGACTTTGACGCTCGCACCGGACACAATCACGGCACAAAATTTCGCATGAGACAAGATTGTTTGCCGATGCTATATGAAAAAACGACAGTGATTATTTAACACCTTATGGCCCTATATTTTACAACCAATAACCCACAAAAACTTCTTGAGAAAAAGAAAAAGGAGTCAGGTACCTAGTTCACAACCGGGGTATCACTTCAGTTATGGGTGCCTAACCAACCCCCTAGTCTCTAAAAAAATCTTCGACACCGCTAGCGGTCAGGCGGGCCAGCTGTTTAAGGGTCTGACTGCGGTCGGCCGGGGTTGCCGGGGCATAAGCTGGTTCGTAGATATAGCCATACTCGACCAGGACCGAGGCGGCATCAAGAGTGTTGAAAGCGCCAATGGCAATGAGCTCTTGGTCAGGGATGAGGATAGTGGTTTCTTTCGGGTGGTTGCTCGAGGAGAATTTGGTACTCAAACGGTCGGCAATATCCCGACCAATATCCCAACTAGCTTTTGAATTAGAGTATTGATGCTCGGGTAGATAGAGGGCGTAGCCGGTGTACTTTGGCACCACATCTTGGCGCCGGCCCGGGTAGTCGTTGAAGTGAATATGAATCACCAGGTCAATTTTGTTTTCATTGGCCCAGTGGTTTAGACCATACAGCTTCAAAGCGGTATCATTGGAAGCGGAGATATGGTCGACGACACTTTCTCTCGTCACTTTACCTTTACCGACCAGGGCATTCATAATCTCCGCTTTCTTTTGTCTAAATTGCCAAATTAAATCTTTCTCTTGGGCAAAATATTCCGCTAGGGCGGGGAGAAAGCCCTCTTCGGTCTGGGCAAGCGTCACCTCGAAGCGTTCGTCGCGCTCGAGCCGCTCGGCTAAATAGCGGCCAAGCTCGAGATTGAGGTCTAGCTCACGCACCCCTTGGTCAATGGTGCCGTAGGACGATGGGTCGTGGCCAGGCACCACCAAAATCTTGATTGGTTTTTCGTCCTCATATTTTTCACGCAGGTCTTTGGAAGTGATGCTGTCGATAAAAAAGACGCTGGCGGTTTGGTTTAATATTTTGGCGGTAATATGAGCGGGAAAGAAAAAGAGAATAAGAATTAAAACAAAAAGTAAAACCAGGCCGAGGCCAAAATGTTTTTTCATTAGAAGTATTATAGCAGTACTAGGGCTTCGGAATATATAAAAAAACCGGGCGGAGGAGCCAGAAACTCCCTCGCCCGGCACCCTACAAAAATATAGTCGCCGCACCTCTTATTTTTGTGGAGTCTGGTGCGTGAAGTTAGAAACTATACTAAGACAAAAAAGAACGCCCGAAGTGGTTCACGCAATGAAGGGTGGAAAATCAGATTATTTTAATCTAAGTATTTAGAAAAGGGGTCGAGCCGTAGCTCAACCCCTCGTAATGCAAAACCTGTTCTGCTCTATCCCACCACTGGCTTGAAGCAAAAGTTGCCAGTAGCGGTAGTTAATGTCCAAAAGCCCTTGAAGGCTGGTTTCAGTTGGTCTTCAATCGACTGCAGGACGATGATCTGGGCTCGCCCGTACTTCAGAAAGAAAGCCACCATTGAACGCCTCAATGTTTCGGTGGCGATTGCTGAAGTGAGTCCAGCGAACAAGGCTGTTGTCCAAAGGGCACGAGGATCTTCGAGGTAGCCATATGTCGCCCAAGCGGCAAAGGTTGTAACGAAGAGTGTAACCCCGAAGCACAGCCAGTGCCCGCCTCTGGTCGCGACTTGGAAGATTCCCTTCGTTAAGCCAACACCAGCGGCGATTGGCAGAACAATGAAGAGCAGGAAGGCGAGGCCGACACCGGTAAACCAGAAGGCGATCGTGAACATAGCCAAGAGCATTCTAGCTTGGGTGAGGAAGGCAAAGCCGAGCTGCTTGCAGTAGAAGCGCAATGCGCCCCTTGAGTATTCTTCCCAAGTGGAGTAGAACACCGCCATCGGCTTTCTGTCACCATATTCCTCAAAGTAAACGAGGGGGATAAGAATGGTAACAATGACCGTCATCGTTCCACCCAAAAAGATGCTGAGTACTTCCAGGCCGATAACAAAACTGTCTGCATGGTTGTTGTCGTCTATAAACCGCACCGCAGTTGGAATGCCCGGTACCATCCAGAGCGCGTTCACGGCCAGGTATGTCACGCCAGCCAAGAACATTACGGCGTAGGCACGATTTACCGGGTGAGCCGCGAGCCATCTTTTGAAAATGATTGGGCTTCGCAGTACCCAGAAGGACCAGTACAAGCAGAAGTGGAAGACCTTGATGCTGCCACCAAAATCCATTTTCATCTTCTTCAGTTCACGCGCCGGCGTCAAGACGAACGAGACGATTTCTTCAATCGTGTCTTCCGTCCACTGAATGACTCCCTGGACCGTGCGGTAGATTTCCTGGTACCACCAGCCGATGATCACACCCAGCAGACAGCCGCCAGGGAGAAGTGCAGGGTGAATGTAGCCAGTGGCCAGTATCCCCGCAAACCCGCCCAAAAAGGCTCCAACCAGATTGCGTTGAGTAACACTTCGTTCTTTCATGCCCGTTCCCTTTCAAGTCAAAGGCCTCTAGTATTAATCAAGCCACAAGGCTTAATTTCTGCAGAGATAGTACAATAATTTGTAGTTTAAGTCAATATATCTAATGGTTCAATAGCTTGGAACCACCTAAACTAGGTGGAGATGGGCGGACGCTACGCTATCTCATCATCCGGAAACCTAATTTTTTTTAAGCCAGTTTTGTGGGTAGGCCTTGTTTGTATCTATTTATTAATATTTCTTTTTTTCCTCGCCGTCATTTTTTAAGCTGTATTTCACGGCGACGAGCCGCGGCCAAATTTTGATATTTTTCAAGAAAAACAATTTTAAAGTCAGGTTAGTATTTAGTAAAGCTGGCACCACGTTTAGTGTTGTGTGCAGATAATCTTTGGTTGGGATTTTCAGTGATACCAATATATAATTTACCACTTTGATTTTTGATCATATAAACAAAATACATATAATATATTATACAAGAAGCCCTTCGACTCGTCGTTTATCTCCTCGCTTCCTCGACAAGCTCGGAACAAGTCAGGGCACTCGACTACGGTTTTACATATTTAGTGGTTATTTAATATTTAGCTAAGAGTTTTTTAGGTGGCTTGCCACGAGCGGAGCGACAAAATACCACCTGTATAGCAGGTGGTATTTTGTCGCGTAGTCGAGTGGAGATGGGCGGAATCGAACCGCCGTGCAGAGATGATGCTTAAACGCGTCTACGGTCGTAGACTGCTTTAGGTTCTCGACGGGCTAAGTATAAAACAGTCCAAATCTTAGCCAATCAAAGTTTCTATTAGTTCGGTCGGGTGGCGAAACGGTCCACCAGACCTATCCTTGCAGATATTATGCCCAGACCGCACGACAAGGCACGGCTACGGTTGGACACCAGCCATTACGCTAAAGCGAAAGCTGGAGTAAAGTACGGTGTTGCCACCGACCCAGTGTTTTTTACACTTAAGTTTTGTTTGCGTGATTTACGAGGCAACAAACATCCTCGGAACGCACGAATAAACGAGCATCAATGTCTAGGCCGATCATCCCCATATGGAAATCAGTATGCAGTAATTAGTATATAGTATTTGGTATGACGGACCTATTCACGCGATGGAGCTGTCTTGGTAAATCCAGCCAGCAGTTTACTAACCGTGATGATTTGATTCAAAGCTAATTTGAATCTATTTTCACTAACATAGTCTAAGTCCTTGGCGATAATAAGCTGGTTTTCTAACTCTAACAGTGAACCTTTGGCAATATTATAGAACTGAATCTTATTTGGTGCATGAGCGCGACCGAAACCTTCAGAGACGTTGGATGTAACCGATACGACAGCTCTTCTCATTTGAGAAATTAAGCCAAATTTTTCATCCGCTGGAAAGTTTGAAGTCAGATCATAAATCATCAGAACTAGCTTATGACCTTCTTGCCACACCCTTAAGTCCCTAAAGTGAGAAATTTTTTCCATACCGTATACTATATACGAGATACAATATACTAACTATTTATTTTTCAAAGTGCGACGGATATCACGATCGGTATCGCGTTTTTTGATGGTCTCACGTTTATCAAATTTCTTTTTACCGCGTCCAATGGCAATATCAACTTTCACATACCTCCCCTTATTATACATCCCAAGTGGCACTATTGTCAAGCCAGCGGTTTGGCTGGCTTCGGCTAGCTCCTTAAGCTCCTTTTTTTGGAGCAACAGCCGACGGACGCGCATCGGATCATAGTCAGCGGGCGAGTTGCCCGGCTGGTAAGGGGGGATAGTGGCGCCAGTTAAAAATGCTTCACCGCCACGGAGAATAACATAAGCTCCCTCCAGTGAGCCGTGGCCTTTTTTAACCGATTTTACTTCCAAACCTAAAAGCTCTACGCCGGCGGTGTATTTTTCGGTAATTTCATAATTAAAAAATGCCTTTTTATTCTTTATTCCCTCCATAGAGATATCTTACACCGAATCATTTTGTTTTGGTATAGAAAAGCGGCCCCCGGGATTTCCTGGGGGCCGCAAGAGTCATCATAATACAGCGAGGTTCAGACGTGGGCAGCGATGAAGTTCTTTACGGCTGTCGCGTTGGCCTCGATTTGCTCAAATTTCAAAGGAGCGCTCAACAGACTTTCGAAGCCGGGGGGCACTAGGGCCTCGAAACCCATGGCCTCCTTTATGGTGTCGGCGAACTTAGCTGGCTGGGCTGTCTCAAGGACAATCATCGGGGTATCCTCGTCGATGTTTCTCATGGCAACTCCCATCGCCACGGCCGTATGGGGGTCGATGATGACTCCGTAATACTTGTAAATCTTCCGTATCACCGCCAAGACCTCGTGGTCTGAGCAGGAGCCAGAAGATACTCGGCCGGCCTTCCTTAGGGCCGCCTCGATGGTAAAAGAGCCGGTATTTGCCAACTGTCGCCAGAGATGGCAGATTTCCTCGGGCGTTTGGTCCACGATGTCGTAGATAAAACGCTCGAGGTTGGAGGCTGAAGCGATATTCATGGATGGACTCGATGTCCGTACCACCTCGCTACCACTCCTCGGCCGATACTCGCCAGTGAGGAAGAACTGGTCGAGGACGTCGTTCTTGTTGGTCGCCACGATAATTTTGCAGATAGGTAGGCCCATCTGGCGCGCGACATGAGCGGCCAAGGCGTTGCCGAAGTTACCGGAAGGGACGGCAAATGAAACTTCCTGGTCGCCCTTGCTCAACTTTAGGCAAGCATAGAAGTAGTACACCACTTGAGCCGCGATGCGGGCCCAATTGATGGAGTTGACCGCTCCGATTTGGTATTTTTCTTTGAACGGGGCGTCAGCGTTGACCTCTTTGACTAACCGCTGGCAGTCGTCAAACGTTCTATCAATGACTAGGTTGAAGATAGCCGGGTCATCGATAGTGTACATTTGGCACGCTTGGAACGGACTCATCCCGTGTAAGGGTGAAAGCATAAACACCCGCAGGCCTCGCTTGCCACGCAGGGCAACTTCCGCGGCCGAGCCGGTGTCACCGGAAGTAGCGCCAAGAACATTAAGCTCACCCTCTTGTTGGCCGAGCGCATACTCCAAAAGGTAGCCCAGAAGATGCAGGGCAATATCTTTGAAGGCTAAGGTCGGCCCATTGGACAGGCGGAGTAAGTATAGCCCCTGGTCTAATTCAAGCAGGGGTGTAATCTCCTCGCTTCCGAAAAACTCCTTGGAGTAAGCTTTTTTGATTATCCGATCGAGGTCACAGTGGGGGATGTCAGTCATAAACTTGGCCAAGATAAACATGGCGACGTCGACATAGCTTCGGCCGTGAAGTTCGCGCAGATCATAGGCGCTCACTTTTGGATACTCGGTCGGAACATATAGACCGCCATCCGCGGCGAGACCCTCGAGGAGGATCTTAAGGAAAGGCTTGGATCCGACTTGGCCTCGGGTTGACACGTATCGCATAGGACACCTCTTTTTGGCAGTTGCCAGTTTGACAATTAGCACTCAGTTCTGGTCAGAATCGTACTAAACAGAGTGTGCTTTGGCAATAGGCCAGTCAAATTAAGTCGTCTATAAATGAAGGTTTGTTTTTTAACTGATTTCTAAAAAACACCTTGCTAGCGTTTGTGGTAGGGCGTATAATCGGCATTACTTACTACTTTAATCTTAACTAAAATGGAAAAAAATAAAATTGGTGTTTGGGTGACGGTGGTGATAGTCGTTTTGCTTTTAGCTTTTGGTGTTTATCGTACGCGATTGGCCGATGTTACCAATAATCAAGGAGACAAGGCTACAACCACACCAGAGGAGGCTTTGGGTTTGAGTATTGACGAATTGTTGGCCCCAGTCCTAACAGTAAATTATGAATGTGCTGGAGGTAAATCTTTTATTGCCCGCATCGAAGATCGACCAGTTGGTGCGCCCGCTCAAGCTGAAATTTGGTTGAATATAAACGAAAAGATTTTATTAGCCAAGCAAGTTAGCACTTCAGGAGAACTTTACCAAAATTCTGATAATACGATTTCGTTTTGGATTAAAGGGGATTCGTCTTCGGTCGAGCAAAACGGACAAGCGGTTTTTGCCGACTGTCGCGCGGGGGAATAGCCAACAGTTGCAATTGATGTTTGGCTGTGACCTCCTTTTTGTTTAGGTGATAGCTGTTATAATAAAGTTATGTCTAAATATATCTCGATTCCGGAATCGCCTTTATCGCGATTTTTATTTTCTAATACAGTGATGGCGCCTTTATGGTTGGCGGTGCGTTTATATGTTGGTTCAACTTGGTTTCTAGCTGGGTTGGAAAAAATTTTTAACCCCAAGTGGACAGGTGAAGATTCGGGTCTGGCCTTAGCAGGTTTTGTTAAGGGAGCGTTGGCTAAAACAGTAGGTGAACATCCAGATGTGGCTGGTTGGTATGCTGATTTTTTACAAAACATGGTTTTGCCTAATGTGGTAGTTTGGGCCCATGCGGTAGCTTGGGGGGAAGTAGCGGTAGGTCTGGCTCTAATGGTTGGTTTATTTACTGGTCTGTCGGCTTTTGTTGGATTATTTATGAATATGAATTTTATGCTAGCGGGGGCTTTAAGTGTAAATCCAGTTTTGTTTGTCCTTAGCATTTTGTTGGTGCTGGCGTGGCGGGTGGCTGGTTTTTTGGGGTTTGACTATTGGTTGTTGCCGTCTCTTGGAACACCTTGGCAACCTGGCCGGATGGTGGGGAAATAATTTCAACAAGGTTGACTTTTTAAATGGATGTGAAATAATATATTTGGAAGCTCGTGTGGTCGGCCACCTCTTTAGTTTCCGCTTCCTTTGAGTAAGAGGTGTTTGGCAGCATGGCGTTTCTCCTTTCGGGAGGTAGTAGGTTTCCCAAACCTACTACCTCTTATTTTTTATATCCACATCTCATTCTAGACAAGTTGTAAGACAGTTGCTAAGATAAGAGTAGACATTGACCTTGTTTTTCTATCTCCTTTTGCCTCTGTGTTGGAGGTCGAGGGGAGGTTTCGATAGGGTTCCAACTGTAGGAGGATTTGACATATGGGTAGGTTTAACCTGTTTCTGCTTGCCGTGGCGCTTGCCTTGGGTTTCGTGATGACTCCCAACACACAGGCCGACCAGTCCGAGGTGCCGAAGACACCCGTAGCCGTCGAAACCATTTCCGCGATGCTCCTGCCGGCCGTTCTTGCCGACGTGGGTACCCAAGCGATTATGGGCAGCGAGCCCATCCAGGCGAATTATGCCGTAGTCTCTGACGTGAACGACGGACAGGGCTCGGCGGTTGTTGAAGCGAAGACCGCGGACATGGAGGTGGTATCGGCCAATTACGATTTTGGCGCGAGGCCGATGGTCACCGTCATCGACAACACCACGACCATCGGTCCGATTTCCCGGGAAGTCTCCGTCTACCGCGCCTGAACCAAGATCAGCTTTGGCTCGGTCAGAAGACGACCCCCACCTTGGGCCCCGTTGCGTACAACGGGGCCCATAACTGTTTTTATTAAGTTCTATTTTAAAAACTTCCAATTTGACTTCTGGCTGGCAAGGCTTAACATAAGGACAGGCAGTTTAATATTTAAACTTTATATATGAGTTCAGACTACAAAGACGAAGATTTGAATATCGGGGTGGTGGTGGGGGTTATTATTGCGGTTTTAGTCATGATTATGGTATTTGTCTTTGGCTTGTCTTTGGGCGGTAGTGATGACCAAATCGATCTGGTAAACATACCAGAGGGCGATGTGCCAACTACGACCGAAATCAGCGCTACTTCAACCATTCAGTAAGCTTTTGTTGACCCTTTCTTTTTGTGAAATTTTGGCTATAATTCACCCTGTATTCATATGGGCATTTTAAAGATACTTTTATATGGTAACTAAAAATAAAGACAATCAAAAGAAGCGCCGACGGCTTCCCGTGTGGGGCCAGTTTGGTGGGCAAATTTTAATTGCCCTTTGTGTTTTGGTTTTGGTGGTTAGTGCTTATTCGGCCCTTACTGCCAAAGACAACCAAACCAAGGAAATTTCTTTATCGGAATTGGCAACTAAAATCCAAGCCGGTGAAGTGTCAAAAATTATGGTCGAAGGTGACCAACTAACATTGACACTTAAAAATGGCGACCAAGAAGTTTCAAAAAAAGAGCTAGAATCTTCCTTGTCTGAAACTTTAGCTAACTACGATGTTACTGGTAAAGAATTGGCGGGGGTGAAAATTGATGTCAAAAGCGCTACTGGTTTTGGTTATTGGATTTTAAATATTTTACCTTTTGCCGTCCCAATAATTTTCCTAATTGTTTTTTTCTGGCTTATTTCGCGTCAAATGAAAGGAGCGTCGATGCAGGCTTTTAGTTTTGGCCAATCCAAAGCACGGATTATTGACCCCAACGACAAGAGCCAAAAAGTAATGTTTAAAGATGTGGCGGGCAACAAAGAAGCCAAGTCCGAGCTAGAAGAAATTGTTGATTTTTTGCGTAACCCTAAGAAATTTTTGGACATTGGGGCCCGTATTCCCAAAGGAGTGCTTTTAATGGGGGCCCCGGGGACCGGAAAAACCTTGCTGGCCCGAGCAGTAGCCGGTGAAGCCCATGTTCCTTTCTTTTATTTGTCTGGTTCCGAGTTTGTGGAAATGTTTGTGGGAGTGGGGGCTTCGCGGGTACGAGATTTGTTTAAGCTCGCGAAAAATGCCGCGCCTTCAATTATCTTTATCGATGAAATCGATGCGATTGGCCGGCACCGCGGGTCGGGGATGGGAGGCGGTAATGATGAACGGGAACAAACCCTAAATCAGATTTTGGTGGAGATGGATGGGTTTGAACCCAATGAAAAACTAATTGTTATGGCCGCGACCAACCGGCCCGATGTGTTGGACAAGGCCCTTCTTCGACCGGGGCGGTTTGACCGGCGGGTGGTGCTTGATAACCCAGACATAAATGACCGCGAAGCGATTTTAAAAATTCATGCCACCAAAAAACCACTAGCTGAAGATGTAAACATGCGGGTTATCGCCCAACGGACCCCGGGTTTTTCTGGTGCCGACTTAGCTAACCTGATGAACGAAGCGGCCATTTTAGCGGCGCGGGAAGATCGGAAAACTATTGCGCAGTATGACCTAATCCGTAGTGTAGAAAAAGTGATGCTTGGTCCGGAACGGAAAAGCCATATTTTGTCGGAGAAGGAAAAAGAAATCACCGCTTATCACGAAATTGGCCATGCCTTGATCGCTTCGGTCTTGCCTCACGCGGACCCAGTGCACAAAGTGTCCATTATTTCACGGGGTCACGCCGCTGGTTACACTTTGAAACTGCCGATTGAGGATAAAAAATTAAATTCTAAAAATGAATTTTTAGATGATATTGCGGTGTCGCTCGGGGGCTATGCAGTGGAACAGATGATTTTTGGTGATATTACGACGGGTGCCTCGAACGATATCCAAGTGGCCACCTCACTCGCTCGCGCCATGGTGACCCGCTACGGGATGAGCGAAAAAGTGGGGCCGATCGATTTTGGGGTGGGAACCGTTTCCCATATTGGAGAAGTGCCACTAACGGAAAAAAGTGCCTCGGAAGCCACTTGGGCCATTATTGATGAAGAGGTGTCGGCACTGATGAAAAATGGTTTGGTGCGGGCCCGCGAAGTTTTGGTCAACTATCGCGCGGCGCTGGATTCTTTGTCTAAAGAATTGGTGCGGACCGAAACCTTGGAGCGAGCCGAGTTTGAGGTTTTGTTGAAGGCCAATGGGATTGAACCCAAGGTGGATAAACGGATTGCAGAGGAGGTGGTGGTGGGAAAATAATTTCGCCAACAGAAGTTTTGGAGGCACGGATTTTTTAAAGCTTAAAAAATCCTGAAACGCTCGCGCCGTCGCGCTCACGACTCCTCCAAAACTTTGTTGACTTAATTTATTTTCTTAATAAATAGTGTTGTTGTAAATTATGCCCATCATTAACATTTACAAACCCGCTGGCTTCACACCACTGGAGGCACTAGAAAAATTGCGAACGCAAAAACCAGAATTGGTTGGTGCTAAAGCCGTTGGTGACGGCTCGCCCGGCGCCAGCAGGGCGCTTAGGGAAAAAATGACTTATGCGGGCCGGCTCGACCCACTGGCCGAGGGGGTGATGTTGGTGGTGACAGGGGAGGATATTGCACGTAAGGATGAATTTTTAAATTTAGCAAAAACTTATGAAGTGGAAGTGTTGTTTGGCTTGGCGACCGATACGGGTGATGTGTTGGGGTTGGTAACAGAATTATTGCCGGCTGAATTAAGGATTGAAGAAGTAGCCAAAGCCAGTGCCAGCTTAATCGGCCGGCGCTTGCAAACCGCTCCACGGTATTCGGCCCCCGGTATCGATGGTAAAAAATTTACTAAAGAAGTGGAGGTTTACACGATTGAAATTAGTGAGCTGACTAAAATTTCGGCCCGTGATTTGTTGATTGATATTGAGAAAAGGGTGAGGGAAGTAACCGGTGATTTTCGCCAAGCGAAAATCACCGAATGTTGGCAAAAATATTTAGCTAACAGTGACCAAATTTTTCCAGTTGTTAAACTAATTATTTCCGCTTCGTCTGGCACCTATATGAGAGTGTTGGCCGAGGATTTAGGTCAAGTTTTAGGTGTACCAGCCTTGGCCTATAAAATTAAGCGTATAAAGGTGGGAGAGTATGACTTATCCACCGTTTTGCGTTTATAAAATATCTATAACCGTACTCTTGAGTTATAATATGTAACATATAACTTCATTAGTTCGATATGGCCCGAAGAGAAGATAAAAACAAAGCTCTTGTTTTGAGGAAAAAAGGATATAGCTATTCCCAAATAAAAGAAGAATTAAATATAAGTAAAAGCACCCTGAGTGGTTGGCTTGCTTCTTACCCTTTGTCTGTGGAAAGAATCAAAGAATTGCGTGACAATAGCCCAAGACGGATTGAGAGGTATAGGAATACCATGAAGTTGAAGAGAGAAGCCCGTCTTTCAAGTGTATATAAAAAGGTGAAAGAAGATATTGGAAAACTAAGTAATCGGGAAATATTTTTAGCTGGAATGTTTTTATATTGGGCTGAAGGTTACAAGAGAGCCATTTCCACAACCGCTCTGGGCAACACCGATCCAACCATGCTCAGATTTTTTATCAAGTGGTTAAAAGTGATAAATGCTCCAATTCATAAAATTACAGTACGATTGCATATTTATGCTGATATGGATGAAAAAAAAGCAATCCAATTTTGGTGTAAAGAACTTAGTTTACCGGAAGCATGTTTTGTAAAAACTTATGTAAAAAAGTCGAACTTATCGGGACTTACTTATAAAAATGGCTTTGGCCATGGTACCTGTAATATTTTAATTTATAACCAAGATTTGCATGAGTATGTTTTATCATCCTTGCAGTATATTAGGTCTGAATTAACATAAATTTGATTTTTATTGTGAGCCAGATATGCTGATGATATTGCGCGCATAGCTCAGTTGGTAGAGCGTTCGTCTTATACACGAATGGTCCCAGGTTCGAATCCTGGTGCGCGCACAAATTTCCTAAAAAATCACAGCTATTGACAAATTGTCAATGAATATGATACAATAGTATGTAGAAAGGTGGCCTTAGTTTGGGCCATTTATGCTTGGAACTTGTCAAAATACCGGTTTTTTACCGGGTAGGAAGGAAAAACACATTGAACCCAAAGCAGTTTTTCGGGGCGGTGTTGTTTGCTGGAGTCCTGTTTGCCACTATTTTGGTGGTAATCGGGATTCGGAGTGGGGTGTTTAATGACCCACTTCATCCCCAGCAAATCCACCGGCCGGCCACTAGCCGTTCGGCGGAGCCAATTGTTCGGCTCAACCAGTCGGCAACCGTTTGCTCTGAAGCCAAACCGGCGAAGCTGGTATCGGCCGAGGAGCTGAAGGCGAATTCCGTTGGCTATAGCTTCAAACCGCCCATGCGGCTTGAAGTTCGCGTGAAGTAGAACGAAACGAAAAAAGAAGGAGAATGAAGATGAAGAAGCACATTCTGTCCCTGTTTTTGGCCACGATTGTGGCGGTCCAAGTTTCGGTTTCTGCGGCTGGTCCCAGTGTCGAAGTCGACCCTGAACGAGGAGCGACTTCGGAAATGCTGGCCCAGCTTCTGGCGGGATTCCAACCTGATGAATATCAGGGTTGGTTCAGCCACGAACGCTCGGACAGCGGCGTCGGCAAGAACCACTACGTTGATGGCAACTTCCGCCTAAACGCGGATAAGCAAGTCGTCTACGTGGAAATCGACGACGTCGTGATCTACGATGATCCGTCGAATCCACTTCTGACCCTGCCGAGCCCGATTTCAGCTGTCCGAGACTTTTACATCGGACTGACGGCACTTGAGGATGGCGAGTCGGTGATGTATGGATACACCGACAACGGCTACCTCGAGCCAGGCGAGGGTGTGACCATCATGTTGCGGCCCGATTGGCAGGCGGAATTCGTCGCCTATGACCCGCCGGTCGGCGTGGACGCCGAAAACCTGCGTCTGCGGACTGAAAGCGGTCAGATTGGCTGGTACAACAGCAATCTGGGAGGCTTTGAGGTTTGGCTTAATCCTCTCGATGGTGAGTAGTTGTACCAAATTTTCGACGCTTCGAGCGGAGAGGTGCTCGCCAGTGGTACCGTGAGCCCGGTTTCCGTTCCGGTTCCTGATTCTGGCCACCACCTGAACCTTTCCTATGTCGATGGCATCACGCCCGTGATGCTCGATCCGGAGCAGGGACAGTGGTACTCTGATCACCCAGATCAGGGATTTACCGGCCAGTCTGACTTGGGTGACGAGCGTGTCGCTTCCAAGACTTTCATCGTGAAGCGAGACGAATACTCGCCCACGGTGATCTTCTTGGAAGATTTCCAGGGCCAAGTCCAGGCTTGGGAGTATCGCCAGTCCGGCGAGATGCCCAATTTGCCGCTCCAAGTTTCGACTTCGTCGCAAGAGCAAGAGGTCGCTCAAATGATTGAGGACCTCGAGACCCAGATTGAGAACTTGCACGGTCCGACGGCCAAGGTGGGCGTGCCCAATGATTGGTCCATTCTGACCATTCCGGCGGGTCCAGCGAAGGTGATCATCACAGTCTTTGGCAATGAAGACCCTGACGGCACCTTTGACGCCATCTTCGCCTACGGCGAAGGCGGTGTTGGCTGAAACCGGAGTCTTGTTTGATGTAACCGCTTTGTGTGGCTGGTAGTACCTAAAAAATACTATCCAGCTGCGCGAAGCGGTTTTTTGTTTTTTTTATACATATCAATGTCAAGGTGTCACCTTGACATATCCTAACTATGAACACTCAGTGTTGAATATATTAAATATTTAAAATTACCTTAAAAATCACTTATCCACCCCCCCCTGTACAGGGGCCGATTTTTACTTTATACTACCGCTTAGATTAATCCTAGTCAATTATTATCTTATTTTAAGATGAAAAAAATAATTATATCGATGGTGATGGTGGCGTTTATTTTGACGCCAGTTTTGGTTTTGCCGGTAAAAGTGCAAGCAGTTAGTGTGGCTGAATTGCAGGCGCAAATTAATGCTTTATTGAAGCAGGTAGAGGCTCTTCAGGCTCAACTTAAAACGGAAAGCGAGGGGGGAAGTACTAGTGAACCAATGTTAGTGTGTGCTCTGACAAAAAATTGGGGTATCAGTCCGATTGAAAATAAAGAAGTGCTGATTTTGAGGGCTTACTTAAACCGCGTGTACGCTACTACTCGTAGCTTTACACCTCTTAAGACCGATAGTGCGATTTTTAACCCCGATGTCCTCAATACCTTGGCTCGTTATCAAGCGCAATATGGCATCAGTCCAGCCAATGGCTATCTTGGTCCAATTACCCGTGCCTATATTAATGCTCGGTTGGTTCCGGCGGATTGTGGAAGCACGGTTGAGGTAGGAGCACCAATAATAAAAGGGATGAGTGGTTCACCAACCCTTAAGGTGGGTGAGACTGGCAAATGGCAGGTTAAAGCTAGCGACCCACAGGGTGGAGTGTTAACTTATGATGTGGATTGGGGTGATAATGGGGTTTGTCCAGTTGGTCAAGTTTGCGCGACAGATGCCAAAATTGAAACATTTACCCAGACCGCGACTTTTACTCATTCCTATAGTAATGCAGGACTATATAAGGTCACGATTTATGTTAAAAATGAAGCAGGCAAAACAGCATCGGCTTCGGTGTCGGTGAGGGTTACAAAAAAGGGTGAAAATCCGGTCGGTGGACTTCCGTCAATAATGTTTGTCGACAATGACTCTATTAAGACAACTTACAATCCAGCCAAGCCACAAACTCCATTTCTTGATATAACTTTTACGACCAATATCCAAGGATCTAATAGTGGAGTCTCTTATGTGCCAGTAAATGGCCCAGTAGCTTTTGTTTTAGTAAAAGATGGTGACAGACAAAATAATGTATCGGTGCGCAATATGTCTGTAGAATCTCGTGAGGGAGGCACGGTTGTAACTGGCGAGCGAGGGATTCAGTACTACAGACTGGAGAAAGGAGAAAAAATGGTTTTGCGTTTGATGACTCGCTATGATACAAGTTGGTTGTTTGGCGGAGTTTACAATGGTTTAGTTACTGGTTTGCGATACAGTAAAAATATGACCCATGAAGGAGGCACTGGTCTAATCCAGTACAATTTACCACTGAAAAGTAAATTAGCTATTATCGGCGAGCGAGCACCCTATATTTCAAGGATTGAATCGCCAGTTTCGCCCGGCGAAGAAATGACTATTACTGGTGAACGGCTTAATCAACAATCAAATTCGCTATTTATTGATGGGGTTGATGCTGATGGTGGTCCAGTGAACGATGCTGGTACCCAATGGGTTATTACTGTGCCGACATTGTCGGCTGGTCGGCACTCGCTCTATGTTACGAATCCGTCATGGGGTAAAAGTAATACGGTATATTTTACCGTTGAGGGAAGCGTGACTCCTTATTGTACTAATGTTTGGGGAGATGCTAATCAGGATGGAAAATTGACCGTGGCAGATGCTATTTTTGCTAATGACATATACACGGGCGTAATCGGATCTACAGGTTGTTCCTTTGAGGCGGCCGATGTTAATAATGATGGCAAAGTTACCCCAGCTGATGCCCAACTAATTTCTGATCGCCTAAATAATGTCTCAGTTTCAGTTATTGATAATGTAAAAATTGTTGGTAACCAAGCGGAGTGGCTAAATCAACAAACCAGAAAAACTATCACTTGGAATTATAGTGATGTGCCACTTAACAAAAGTAATGTTCTTAGGTTTAAAGTTGGTCTTTATTCTGATTTAAATGGCGGAATGTGGGGGAATAGCACGTCGGTACCTGTTACAGACATTAATGGGACACAAAGTGCGATTATTACCGCCAAAGTTGGCCGACCGTGGTTTAATGTTAAAAACTATATTAGGGTGCGTTTGGTCAATGCCGACGGCACGGACTATCGTCCTCAAGGCCGACGGATTGAATCTATATCAGCTGAAACTTTTGAGGTTGTCGCCGATGATTCGGTAACAACTTATCATCCGGCTGATATTAATACCGATAAGCGGGTTGTTAATAGTGAAATGACTGAGTATTGCTCAAAGGTTGGCAGTACTATTGATTGCTATATTGCTGGAGAAATTTGGCGTCGGGGGGAAGTTTATACCTATAATCAAGTGACCCAGATCTATCTTGATGCCAAAGGACAGCTTATCGAGGTACCAGTTGCTGATTCTCTGGCAGGGGCAACCGCTTCTGGTCAATCAAAAACCCAGATGGCCAACACCTTGTCGGCAATGGAAGAGATTTTGCGCGGGATGATGAAGTAGGGAAATAATTGGCTGATTGATAAAAACCAAGCCCCCGCCGGCTTCGCCGGCGGGGGCTTGTGTATAAGTTTTTTGTGATTAGGGTAGGGGGGGGTTATAATCAAAAAGATTTCCCCGTAAGCTTGCTTCGGGGTAGGATGAAGGAG
>CAYHFD010000012.1:0-22619 GCA_964355855.1 uncultured Candidatus Saccharibacteria bacterium
GAAGGCGTGGTATGATAGCAATATACCTCGTCAGCTTGCTGCGAGGTAGTTAATTGGACCCACGCTGGGGTCAAACCAAGAAATTACAGAAACTAGAAGCAGAAACCTTTTTCTACATTGAGCGACCAAAATATATATCCGAAGCGGAAAAATATGATTATCCAATATTTGAATCGGCCGATGAGGCCTATTTTTACGTTTTTAAAAATATGATAAAATAATTTTCCTCGACCACTAATGTTTTTAAGGACTCTAAAAGCTTGGGCAACTTTTTAGCTGGTATGTTATATTATCAATATGACTAAAATCTGTGACCACACGAGTGTGGGAATGATCGTCCGGAAGGACGGAAAAATTCTTCTCATTGAGCGCGCTAAATTTCCTTTTGGCTTTGCTGTGCCGGCCGGCCATGTGGACGGTGATTCTTCGTTCGAAGTCTCGGCCCGGCGAGAACTCGAAGAAGAAGTGGGTCTAGAGGCAATAAGTCTGAAACTCTTGGCTGAAGGAAGAAAAGATAATGCCTGCCGGCGTGAAGACGGTACTTGGCATCACTGGAAAATTTACGAAACCGAGGTAAAGGGGGAGCTGAAACGGAGCGAAGACGAAACCAAACGAGCTGGCTGGTATTCGGAAGATGAAATACAGAAATTGGGTGAGAAAACTGAAAAATACGAGGCCCAAGAAATTTCGGAGCAGGATTGGGAAGATAGTCCGGGGCTTGAGCCGGTTATGTATGAATGGTTTAGAGAATTAGGTATAATTTAATTATATGAAAATAACTATTTGTGGCAGTATTGGTTTTTATAAAGAAATGGAATCGGCTAGAGATGAGCTGATGAAGCTTGGCTACGAAGTCAAGATACCAGAATTGGCCCACGAAGTCCCACCTGAATTCGGGTCAGGGAAGAAAATATATTTTGGGCAATATATTGAAGAAAATGGTGGTATCGAGGCTTTTCCGGCTGGGCATAAAATATGGGATCTCAAAGAGGAAGCGATTAATGGCCACTATGAGAAGATTAATTGGGGTGAGGCTATTTTGGTCATTAATGAAGATAAACGGGGTATTAAAGGGTACATCGGTGGTAATACTTTAATTGAAATTGGGGTGGCCTTTTATCTCAAAAAGAAAATCTATATATTAAACGCGGTGTCTTCGGAGCTGTCGTATAAACAGGAGATACTGGGGATGAAGCCAACATTTTTGAATGGAGAGTTGAGTTTAATAAAATAGTTTTTCTCGACATCCTCGAAAAAAGTTTTACGATATTGGGGTTTCTTTTTTTCTAATTTTCTGGTTTAATCTTGGCAGACCAATGCGCTTTCGCGCGGAAAGGAGAACGGGTTATGTTTTGGTATTTGTTCGGGTGGATTTTTCCAGACAACTATGTCGAGGATAGATGTCTGGAGTGCATTGCCTACTTCTCGACTCTTGTTGAACGGGCCAAGAAGGAATTGGTTGTCCTCACTCGCAAGGATATCCGCATGGGCAAAGACTGGATCCGGTGGGAGAAAAGAGCGGTGGATCGGGGTTATATCCCCGCCCATCGAGAGGATCATGGTCACTGCCTCATGAGAATCGAAGGGGGTAGGCGCCTAAGGATCTATGCACTGATAGAAACTTACGCCCATCAATTTTGGAACAAGCACAGACTATGGGAGAAAAATCCAACACTGTTTCCTGAAATGCCAGAAGAGGGCCAGCTCTCCCGAGAATTGACTCCGCGGATAGCGGGCGGGGGGTAAGTAAGGCTTGGTGATATCTCGGTCGGGCGCGCTCCACGTGCCCGACCAATTTTTATAAAACAAACCTGTTGATAAGCCAAGTAGGCAAAAAAATAACAGGTGTATAATAGTAAATATGAATGAATTCGAGACCACTTCAACAGCAACTCTAGAGAAAGAAGGCATTGAGACTGCCTTATCAAAAATGGAATTGTCGCTAGACCGCACCCTTCTCCCCCACAGCGAATTTTGGGAGATATCAATTGGCCTGGCTGTCGATGGAATTTTAGCCCCTAGATAATTTATCATAACCCAAAAAATGTACACTTTTCTTGCTAATATTCCAGAATTAATTAAAAAGCTCGGTTTTACCAATCTTCAACAGGAGAAACAAGAAGATTATTTATTACGGTTAAAAGAAATAATTTCCTGCCGGATCAATGTAGCCGTGCTTGAGCGTCTATCCGAAGACAATCATACCTATTTTATTTCCTTAGTAGAACAAGGCCGAAATGAAGATGCCTTAATTTATGTTAGGAATGAAATTTCTGATTTAGATGATTTAGTTAAAAAAGTGACCAAGGAAACTATTGATGATTTTCTATCATTAAAGAAAAGCTAGGCGCGGGAATGCAATAAAGTAGTTTTACAAACCTCTCTATAGGTGCTAGTTTCAGATATAGAAAGAACTACCGAAAGGAGAGCAAACTATGCCCAAGCAAGACCTGACTGCCCTGGTCCCCTACAGGATTTATGAGGTGACGTGCAAGCCCGGCTCTCGCGGGTTTATGATAGCCAACTACAATGGTTTTTCGTTTTTCGTGACCGACCCAAACGGAAGGTGTGGCATGGTGCTGGCGGGACGGCAGATAGAAAGGGTGGAATTTGCCACTTCGCCTGACTCGCTAGATGGCCTAGTATTGGCCAAAAGCTACATCCTTGAGGCAAGCAAGAGGGTAAACATATTGCCAGAAGCGCTGCGGGAGGACCTGGAGAGTATGGGGTTTCTCTCGGACTACATCCGATACCTGGACGGGCACCGGGACCAGAATCCGGAAAATGCCGAGCTATGGCAATCCTTCTGGAAACAACTTGGCGAAGAAATGCCGTTTTTTGCGACAGTAGATCGCGTTGTCGGCACCTGGGCCAGTGGCAAGGTGGCCGAGTTTGCCAAGAGGTTGTTCGTCGAATAAGGAGAGTGGCCCAGAGCCCGGGGCGGTTTACCAAAACCGCCCCGGGCTATCTTTTTTAATTGAGCTTCTTGAGGCGCCGGACCAGGTTATAAATAAAATAAACGACTGGCTTCAACAAAATATCAATATTGCCAAGATATGAAAATTCTTCACCCTTAAATTGCCGTTTAAAAGTTGTAAGTGACGGCCATTTATCCTCGTCTATTCCCCCTAGGTCATAATATAAACAACCAAGTTTCTTGGCATCCTGCATCGCCTGCCAATGTAAATAAGAAGTAACCTTTGAGGACAAACTTGCGCGGTAACCAGCACCGTACAAGTAGGTTGCAGTGGTACCAAAAAATAGTACCGAATGCATAGCCGCCGGCTCCCCCTTTTCTAATCCCAAATAAATTTTTAATGATAGTTTTTCTGGATCCCGCTTGTCACTAATAATGGGGATATTTACGAAAAATGAATCAAAGTAAGTTTTGCCTGGATAAATATTTTTACCGCCATTGCGGTCGGCGGTGTCGTGTGACATTTTAAAGAATTCCTGTTCCACCGCGACAGTTGCTTTTAGTATTTCTTGCACTGTCACCAGACGCCGTTTGGCCCTGGCCATATTGGAACGAGTAGAAGAATGAAATGAATCAAGGATGTCTTCATCCTTACCGCTTAAATTAATAGCTAGATTATAGCGGGGCTGAATATAGTATGGTGGAAAAACTAAACCGTTGCTATTGGTATGTGGCGGCAACTCCTCGATTGGGGGTTCTAAACGAACAAAAACAAAATGTGAAAAATTTTTATGGGCCCAAGATTTTATTGTTTCAAAAATTTCCCCAGCCTGCTTACCTTTCAAGTCACGAGCCAACACTGGCCCACGAGGCGAGTAAAGATATTTAAAACCAAATGGTAAAGGGTGTTCAACCAACATAAAAGCACAAATTGGCGCCCCGCCATTGCTAACAAAATAGCGATTGACTTTGCGCCCCAAGGTTTTTTGAAACTCTCCCCACTCGTAGGTCTGTAAAAAAGCCCCAACCACTGGAAAGTTTTCGGCCATAAAAGTATTCCAGTTTTTAGCATCCTTATCGGTTAAAAGAGTGATCTTCATGACGAAAGACTAATATTTACCTTATCACCAACCCTCAATTTGTGTTGGTCCAAAAAACCACTATTAACTTCTAAGACATAATCAACCGGCACTGGTGGTTTATAAAAAACTGGGTGATCAGAGTTAAACTCATTAGACACCCGTTTATTAACACCTACCACCGCCCCGTCGGTAATCCAAACAATATCAATGGGAAAATTCATGTCCGGCATCCAAAACGGATGGAGCGCTTTAGTTTTAAAAACAAACAACATGCCAGTATCTGAATCCAAACTTGGCCGACCAGACAAACCTTTTTGCAATTCAGCTGGCGTTCGCCTAACCTCTACGGGAATAGAAAGCCCAGCAATAGTTACAATATTTGGGTCTGTATTATTTACGCCTGAAACCACCCCAGATCCACCCCCAACCACCGGCAAGTTGATGTTTTTATAGGTTATCGTAAACCAATCGGTATTTTTGCCAGTCCACCAAAAACCCAGTAAACCAAGTACCACAATAAGAAAAAAAGGTAAAAAAACTGGGTTTTGCTGAAAAATCCTCTTCATACAGTATCTAAGTATAATAGCAAAATATCACCTCCAAGGCGATATTTTACAACCTCTAAAATAGGGCTCTAATTAGACCTCGGCCAGGTGGTTGTGGTCGTTCCATGTGTTAATTTTCCACTGATTCTGAAAAAATTTATCGCTGTATTCACACCAGGTAATACCGGTATTTTTTAGTCTCAAACCGTGAATCATCGATTTAAACACTTCACCAGTCAGCGCATCTCCAAACAACATTTCACCAACCATCATTTTTATAAACAAAGCATGCGACACTATTAACATATTCTCCGCTGGATGCTTTGTTATATGGTCCAGCAAAGTCCTGGCTCTTTTTTTAAGGTCGTTAAAACTTTCCGCATCTTCATAGTGAAAGTCTGGGTCGGCATAACCAGCATGAACATTTAAGGCAATCTGTAAAATTTCTGGTTCATCTTGTTTGTGGCCGATAATTCGACCGGGATATTTATTTTCGTAGATATAAGGCAAAACCTCAACCGACACCCCGACTTGTTGGGAAATTATGTCGGCTGTTTGCTTGGCCCTAACATAATCACTACAAAAAATAACTTCCGCTTTTAGCTGGGCTACACGACTAGCAATAATCCCAGCTTCTCTTATACCCTCTGCGGTTAGCGGTGAACCCCCATCGGCCAATATTTTAGTCGCGTTTTCCTCGCTTTGCCCATGACGAACGATATAAATATTTTTCATAAGATTACTTCGTATTTTTTATTTTTTCGGTAATACTTATTGTCGCTAACTCAAGAGGTAATTGTAAAATATGGGTGGTACCAATTAGATCATGGCATTCTAATAATTCCTTAAGCACGGCTGAAATTTTTGTCGAATTGGGATGAGAAGCTATTTTGTCAAAAAATTTAATCCGTTCGGGATCAGTGGAATCTTCAATTTCTTTCCTTAATTCTGGACCATACTTAATGAGCATCGAAAACCTTAGCTCGTCTAATAGCCTTTTACAAAAAACTTTAATATCTCGATTGTCTTTAGCAATGGTGTTTAATAAACCAAGGGCCGTATTGGTATCGGCATTTAAAAGAGCTAATAAAAAATCTTGAATAAGACTGAGTTGAGGCAAACCAGTTATTTCTTCGACTAAAGCTAGTGTGACCTCTTCACCGTGCGCCCCAGATATTATTTTTTGTAACAAACCTAGGCAATCACGAAAAGATCCGTCGCCCAAAAAGGCAATAAGTCGCACGGCCTCGGCTTCTATTTTTAAGCCCTCTTTTTTAGCCACCTTCTTTATGGTTTCAATTAGAATTTGAATAGTCGGTCGCCTAAAAACAAAAGTCTCGCACCGCGAAATAATAGTATCTAACACTTTATTTAATTCAGTGGTGGCCAAAATAAACACTACATGAGCTGGCGGTTCTTCTAGAGTTTTTAGCAGAGCATTAAAAGCCGACTTAGACAACATGTGCACTTCATCAATAAGATAGACCTTGACTGGCGAATCAAAGGGTAGAGTGCGAACGCCATCACGCAATTCACGAACATCGTCAACGCCAGTATTAGAGGCGGCATCAATTTCATATAAATCTTTTTCCGTACAGCCAAGCGCCCGCGCAAAAATGCGGGCCACACTGGTTTTACCAGTACCTCGGCTACCAGAAAAAAGATAGGCGTGGGAAAAATTTCCTGACTCGGCTTCACCTTTTAAAACAGAGGTTATATGATCTTGCCCGACAACTTCGCTGAAAGTTTTTGGTCGATATTTGCGATAAAGGACTTCGTAGGCCATCGCAGGAAGTATAACAGGTTTTGCAGTACCCTAAAAATAGGCCGCCGGAAGTCTAAATTAGACTTGGTTGACCATTAATTGTCCAGTTTCAAATCCGCTAATAGAAACAGTGGTACCAGCTTTAATATTGCCCGCAATAATAGCTTTGGCAATAATAGCTTCGATTGTATCTTGAATATAGCGGTTCATTGGCCGAGCCCCAAATTTAGGATCAGCGCCATTTTTGGCTACAAATTTCGCCAGTTCTGCTGTAACCTGCAGTTTAACTCCCCTTTTTTCCAATCGTCGACCAAGTTTTTTAAGCATAAGATCGGCCACCTTGATCAATCCATCACCCACTAGCGGATGAAAAACTACCACGTTGTCAAAACGGTTTAAAAGTTCGGGGGTATAGATACCAGCTTTAACGACTCGATCTATTAATTCTTCCTTAATAGCCAAATCGGCCGGTGTCCCGTCCCCCATTTTTTCCCAAATAAAATCGGCACCGGCATTGGAAGTGGCAACTATAATTGTATTACGAGCATTGACAGGTTTGCCTTCCCCATCAGAAAAACGACCCTCGTCTAATATTTGTAAAAATAAATTTCGCACATCAACCGAAGCTTTTTCAAACTCGTCTAAAAGTAGAACAGCGTAAGGGTTTTCGCGTAACATATTTGAAAGCAACCCCGGCTTACCGGCCACCGCTGACCCAATTAAACCATCAAGAGCCAAAGCACCTTGATACTCGGACATATCCAGCCGGAGCATTTTTTCTTCAGCACCAAAAAATACTTCGGCTAGCGCCTTAGCAGTTTCGGTTTTACCTACTCCGGTTGGCCCCAAAAAAAGAAAGGTACCAATGGGGCGACTAGGGTTGGTGGTAGCGGCGCGGGCCCGACGCAAACTTTCGGCGACCGCCTTAACGGCTTCGTCTTGACCGATTACTCTCTCGTGTAATATTTTTTCCAAATTAAGAAGTTTTTCTTTTTCCGATTCCGAAATTTCACCCAAAGGAATGTTGGTTTTTTTACCGACAAATTCTAAAATGTCAGATTTCGTTACGGTGGTCTTGCGAGACTTGGCTAGCGAAATAGCCACCTCCGACAAAATATCTAAAGCTTTGTCTAAAAGATTATCGCCACTCCAATATTGAGCGGCACTATCCAAAATAGCCCCGAGCGATTGATAAGTGAAAAATAATCCGTGTTGAAATTCGAGTTGACTGCTAGCCCTTTCCAATAACCAAACTAAATCGGCCGGCTCTGGCTCGGCTACCGCCACCTTTTCAAACAATGACGATAAGGCGCTACCCGGACCAATTGTTTTATGAAAGGCCGTGGTTTCGGTAATGCCAATAATTTGCAAACGAGATGATTTTAAATATGGCTCAAGTAAAGCCACGGCGTCACTATTTAGTGAAGCAAAGCCAGCTAAAAGTGTTTCGAGGGAATTAAGCGCTAAAATAAGATTACCCGCCCTTACCGCCTCGGTCATTACTTTTTGAAATTCAGTTTCCATCTCACTTTTATTTTTAAAAGAGGATAGAAAAATTGCAGTATCAAAAATAAATACCCGCCTATGTTCCAACTGATTGTTTACAACCCCAGCCTTTATTCGGCTAGCTAGATGTCTTAACGCCTCAAGCGAAGCCTCGTGAGTTGACCCCACCAACAAAGCATTGGTTTCTCGACCACGCAAAAGAACATTTTCCAATTCCTTCACCTCTTTTTGTCTTAAGACACCAGCAAACCGGAGCAAACTAGGTGGTACATCTAGCTCGGCGCCATAGCGCTCAAGAGTAAAAACCGTACCATAAGCCAAATCTCGGGCCAAACTAGGGATTTGTTCCAATTTATCACGCGTCCACCAGCGCTCGGCTTCTTTTTCCTCTTCAATGTCCCGTTCCACCCAAGCGCTGGCCCCCAGCAGGTCGCCAACTTGTACCCCGGCAATAAATAATAAATCGGCAAATTCTTTATTGGTTGAAAATAAATATTGAGCTAAAACAGAAAGAGTAAGAGTTATGCTAGTGGTTTCTGGTAGATTTGATTTTTTGATTTGTCTAGTTGCGACAAATTCTGATACTTTTTTCTTCTCAATTCCCAAACGAAGCATAACCTCACGACCATAAACCGACAATAAAAAGGCTGACAAGATGTCTTCGGTTTTAGCGCCATATAAAATATGACCCACTTCATAGGAATAAAATCCTGGAATGGTAGCCTCGGTCATAAAATAGGAACGAAAAAATATTTCTAGGCAGTAAAAAATTATAGTAATAGGTAAAACAATAAAGATTATAGCCAAAAGTTTTTCGTCCAAAATCGCAATAAGAGTAGGGTTTAGCGCTAAACCTGGTAGCGAAAAGAATACAAATTGTAGTAGAGCAACAACAATTAAGGCGGTGCTACCAGAAACCAATATTTTAAGCACAACATGTCGATAACGGTGAGATAAAAGACTGTCTAGCTGATAAGCCGGATAAAATTCTGATTGTTTAACTAAATGACGAAGTGGACGAGCCATATATTAAAATAGGTGATAAATACCAGAAACAAACATAAAGACTAAAATCACCGGTAAAATAAACCAAGCTATAAAAGCTAATACGCCAACTAATAAAAGGATTAGCCATAAACTTGCACCGACAATAATTATTCCCAACCTAATTACTGCTCCCACCAACCGCATGAGGATATTGACCACAAAAGCCGAGAAAAATTCTTCAATATCTAAAAGTTTGGGGTAGCTTTCCGCCATACGTCGAAATGGAACAAATAAAGTCTGAAACATTACGGGGATCGAAAAAAAGTGATATTCAAACCACAATAAATTTTTCCAGACAACAAAAAAATCCCGTGCACCTTTAGTGTAGTGCCAATAAAAATACAATGGTCCAAACGCCAGCCAGGTCATTTCATTAAATTGTAATACATGACCAGTCTAATGTCATTAAAATTAAACCTCGCCTATCCACAAATTAGAATTGAGTGGTTGCTAAAAAATTTTGAATTTCAGAAACGACAGCTTCAACTTTGTCTTTAGCCATTAAACGCAAACGTAATTCTGGGGCGCCCGCAAAACCATCCACATAAGCCTTAAAATGTTTTTTCATTATGGCAAAGCTTTTGGTATGCCCATTAAATAATTTTTGATTTGTCTCCCCTTCTAAATAGAAATCGGCAAACAATTTTGTGTGCTCAATTAAAACATTTAATTTTTCCACTGGCGTTGGTATTCTCTCTGCAAACAGCCACGGATTACCATAAATCGCCCGCCCCAGCATAACTCCATCAACCCCCGACTGGGCTACGCGTGCTCTGGCTTCTGTTAAATCCTTAACGTCACCATTACCTAAAATTAAAACTCCTGAACCTTGAGCAATTTTCACCGGTATTTCCGCCAGTTCCCAATGCGCCGCCACCTTAGACATCTCCTTACGGGTGCGAAGATGAAAAGTAATCGAAGCTGGTTTAGCCTCGAGTAATTTTGTGGTCCAGGTTTCAAGTTCAACCCGATTGTAACCAATTCTAGTTTTAACCGACACCGGTAGACTGCCCGCACCCTCTTTGGCCGCCATAATAAGCTCTTGGGCGAGTTCTGGATGTCTGATTAAATCGGCGCCACAACCTTGTTTTTCAATGCCTTGATCTGGACAACCCATATTTATATCAATTCCCGCAAAACCCATTTTGGCAACCAAGGCCGTCGCCTCGTACATTTTATTCGGATTGGAGGTAAAAAGCTGAGCAATAATAGGTTGTTCCGGTGGTGTAAAATATAGTTCTCGAAGTAATTTCTTCTGTCCAACAGGATGCATCAACCCATCAGCAGAAACAAATTCTGTATAAAAAAGAGGCCTAGTAAGACCCCCTTGACCAGCGGAAGAACGACCGTATTTAGCAATAATTTGCCTAAAAACCGTGTCTGTAACATCGGCCATTGGGGCCAAGGAAAATATCGGTTTAGGTAGATCGTGCCAAATATTACCAGTCATGATCTAGAGATTAGCGTATAAACTTGCGACAAGCAAAATATTAAAACTAGCGACCAAAAAAATGTCTGACTAGTCCCCGGTATGTGGCCTCGGCTAAAATTGGTAAAGTTTTGTCGCGTCGACCAACAACCGAAAATTTCGGCTCGTAAATATAGCCGTACTCGATCAAAACTGCCGGGTGAGTTTGTGAATTATAGGAACCAGCCGCGATTAAATCTTGCGTTTCGACAATCGTTTCAGCTTCCAGTGGAAAAGTACTAGTTGCTGATACATAACGTAAACTTTGAAGTATTTCATCGGCCACCAGTCGACTATCAGCGCTGTTGGCAAATTGTTTTTCGGGTATATACATAGCAAAACCTCGATACTTTCCAGGACTATTTCTATCTTTGCGTGGATAGTCGTTAAGGTGAAGATGGATTGCTAAGTCAATATTATTTTCATTAGCCCATTTATTTATACCGTACAGACGAAAAGATACGTCTTTGGTTGCATAATTGTGTTTTATTTTTGGTTCAATTTCCTCAATTGTGCCCGACCGGACAAGCTGTGACATAGCACTTTGCACATTAGTACGAAATCTTTTGATTTGAGTTTCCGCCGAAGCAAAATATGCTGAAAATTCTGGAGTATACTCGCCAGTCACCAAATCACGTGTTGTAATAATAGTAAAACGGCCATCAGCTATTAATAAATTATTTAATTCTGTTGCAAGTTGTCTGGCCAACTCCTCTTCTTTGGCACCACGATACTCTGTTCCCGAAGAAACGAGATCATGACCCGGCACCAGTAAAATGCGCACTCCTTTGGCTGTCAGATCATACTCGGCACTAATTTCAGGCCTAGTTGATTTGGTTAGCTTAGCTATTTCGGTGGTGGTATTTGGTTTTAGTTCATCATGAATTTCTCTTGGCATCCAACCTATTACCACCAAAAAAACTACTGTCAAACAGGCCAAAAATTGAAAAATTGAAAGTAGTAATTTATTCATCGTTATTTAATCTAACGAGCTGGTCTCCCCTTTTGGGCGGTAAAAAACTTTTTTACCAAACCGTAAATCAATATAATCAAGCTCACTCTTATTTCTCTCATAAGTAAAGGTTTTATCCTGCCACAAAACTTTCAAACGGGAGGCTAGGGTTGAAACATTATCCCGCGGATCCCACCGTATTTCCCAAAACTCAACCTCTCCTTCTTTTCTTTCTTCCACTTGAAATAAATAATCGCCTTTGTCGTCAATTATAACTTTTTCAATCTCAATATTGTTCATCCCAGCAAAAGAAATTATTTGGGGTAAATAATCAATGGTTTTTATTAAAACGGTAAAATCTTCCACTGCTAGAACATATTTTCCCAACACTTTGTCGGGTAAAGAGCTTTCAATAAGAAACAAGATGTTGCGCGACAAGCCAGACGAACGAGAAAAAAATAGACCATTTTTATCAACAAAATAGCAATCGGATGTTACCCTATCTACCACTTGCTTATTACACCAAATATATTTAGCATTTCGCTCGTGAATGTTTACCTCTAAAACTCGGGATTTATTCAAATCAAGACTCGTGCTGGCCACATAACCAGATATTTTAGATACATTAGATTTAATACTTTTACGTGAATAGAAAAAGATACTGTCTCTGGGAACAATAAAAAAATATCTCCCTGACAGGACTTTTTTTACAGCTATTTTAGCTTGAGCGCGATTAACCACCTTACTGCCAACAATAGAGACTGATTGGATTCTAAATTCTGGTCGTTGTAAAGCATAAATACCAACACCAAGCAAAATTAAAAAAATAACCAAATAAAAAGATGACAAACGACGTCGACGTAAACGTTTTTTTTCCGTCTTTTGCCGTCGCAGCTCCTCCCGGGCGTGAGGAGCAGTCTCTCGTTTATTTATTTTGACCGATCGTGTCCTGTCCAAGGTATTTTTGGAGAACAGCTGGCACTTTTATACTACCATCTGCTTGCTGATAATTTTCAACTAATGAAACTAGAATTCTGGGGGTCGGTATGGCAGTGGCATTTAGTGAATGCACATATCGCTTTTGACCATTATCATTATAACGAGTATTAAACCTCCTAGTTTGAAAATCGTGATAATAAGAAGAACTCGCAATTTCACGATATTTATTTTCCAATGGCACCCACAATTCAGTATCGTATGATTTTACATGTGCCCCCTTCAGGTCACCAGTACAAATCGCTAGACGCCGATAAGGTAGACCCAGCGCTTCGATAAATTCCTCGTTATTTCTGGTTAATTCTTCATGAATAGCCACCGACATTTCATGACTAGCTTCACATAAAACTAACTGTTCAAGCTTATAAAACTCATGAACTCTAATCAGGCCCCGAGTATCTTTACCATGACTACCAGCTTCCCGACGGTAGCAGGGAGAAAAGGCTAAATATCGCTTAGGTAATTCCTCCTTTTTTAATATTTCATCGGCGTGATAGGCCATCATAGCCACTTCAGCCGTCCCCGACAAATAGTCATCGTCCTGCGTTTTAAACAAATCTTCCGCATCACCAGGTAAATGACCGGTACCAAAAAAATGTTCTTTCTTTAATATAGCTGGTGCAATAAATGGTTCAAAATTTTTGGCCTCAAAAAATTCTCGGGCAAAATTCCAGATTGCCCAAGACAAACGCGCGCCATCACCCTTTAAAAAATAGCCACGAAAACCATGAGCCTTGACCCCCCGCTCAAAATCAACCATACCATTTTTAACCATTAGCTCAACGTGGTCTTTTGGTTCAAAATCAAACTGAGGCTTTTCACCCCACTCTTTTTCGATTACATTATTTTCCTCACTCTCACCAGCCGGCACCGACATATCGGGTATATTGGGCACTCGCAGCATTAGGATTTGCCATTCCTTGATGACATCTTTCAATTCCTCGTCCTTAATTTGTAATGATTCCTTAACGGCCTTCATTTCACCGATTAGTTGCTCACGTACCGCTACATCAGCGGTACTGGTTATTTTGGTACTAGCCTCGTTTTGTTGGCTTCGCTTGTCCTCGACCTCTCGCAAAAGCGTTAGACGCCTGTCGTCTAAAGCAATTATTTCTTCAATATTTATATCTACTCGTTTTTTACGGGCACCATCCTGGACTAACTCCTTATTTTCTCTAATGAATTTAATATCTAACATATAAGTTTTATTAAATAACAGAATATCAAAATTAGAGCAAAAAAACAAAGCCGGAAGCGCCCAACCCAAGAGGCGCTTCCGGCGAAACCTATTTGGCTCGTCTTTTCGTAGACTTTTTGAAGCGCAGACGACTACGTCTCAAACCCGACCCTGGACAATTTAACAATGCCAGTTGGTGACCCCAAACCCGCACATAAAGTTTGGGATGCTCTTTGCGTAAAAGAAGAAGTGGTATCTCCTCCTTTTTGGCATCAATGTCAAATTGCCTAGTTTCCTCAAGCGACACCAATACTTTCTTACCCATACAACTTCCTTTCTACAGCCTATTAATATTATACAATAAATCTTTCCTCATCCTACCCCTATAGCAAAAACTAACGGGTATTGAGCGAGGAGAGATTTATTTTGAAAACCTCTCGGTTCTCAACGCTTCACTGCTCTCCGCCACAGGGAAAACTCCGTTTTCCCCGACCCCCTTTCCTCGCCTATTCATCCCCGTCAGTTTACTGCGGGGATGAATAGGCGAGAATTAAAAAATGTTTTGGTACAATAGACTGATAATGTATGAAATCAAATTATTGGCTAAAAAAGATTGGCCTCCCCTTTTAGCAGAAATTCCCGATCCACCCAGTAAATTAAATATTGTAGGAAATTTACCTGATCCAGATAAATACACTTATTTAGCCGTCGTCGGCTCACGCAAATATTCTAATTACGGTAAGGATGCCTGTGAAAACCTGATTGCCGGCTTAGCCGGGTTTCCGATTGCCATTGTTTCTGGTTTAGCTTTAGGTATCGATGGTATTGCCCACCAAGCGGCCTTAAAAGCTGGCCTACTAACGATTGCCGTACCCGGCTCAGGACTTTCTCCTCTAGTTCTTTATCCGCCATCCAATCGCCACTTAGCAGAAAACATAATTAAAAATAGTGGTTGTCTCTTGTCTGAATTTGAACCAGAGTTTCAGGCCACTCCTTATAGCTTTCCTAAACGAAATCGGATTATGGCCGGCATTAGTGTGGCCACCCTTATTGTTGAAGCATCAGAAAAATCGGGAACACTTATTACCGCCCGTTTAGCCCTAGACTATAATAGAGAAGTCTTAATTGTTCCTGGACCAATCTTTAACGAAGGTTCAGCTGGTACCCTACGCCTATTAAAAGACGGTGCCAGGCCAGTGACCACCAGCGAAGATATTTTAGAGGCTTTGAGTCTTGATAATTTACTTGGAGCCAAAAAGGAGAAAGATTTATCAGAATTATCAGAGCAAGAAAAATTTGTCTATCAAATAATTATTACCGAACCAATGTCCCGGGACGAAATTATTATTGAATCAAAACTTACAGTCACCGAAATTAGCACAACTTTATCCCTACTAGAAATAAAAGGTTATATCGAAGAATCAAATGGGAACTTTCGAGTAATAAATTGATAATATTTGCATATTTTACTAGTCTTTGTTACTACTGATAGCGCTAATAATATGGTAGAGTATCTAAACATGAAATTACTTATTGTTGAATCACCAGCCAAAGCTAAGACTATTTCTAAATATCTTGACGGCGCCTACACCGTACGTGCCTCGGTCGGGCACATTAGAGATTTACCAAAATCCAACAAAAACGCCATCGATATCGATGGTGGTTTTATTCCCCGTTATGAAATTTCTAAAGACAAATATAAGGTAGTGGCTGAACTAAAAAAATTAGCCGAAAAAGCGGAAGAAGTCGTGCTCGCGACTGACCCCGACCGCGAAGGCGAGGCAATTGCTTGGCATATCGTCCAGGCCCTGGGTTTGGAAAAATCTCAAACACCAAATGTCAAACGAATTACTTTTCATGAAATAACCAAAGAGGCCGTCAAGGAAGCCATGCTTCACCCGCGAGAAATAGACCAGGACTTGCGCCAAGCGCAAGAAGCAAGACGAGTACTTGACCGTCTGTTTGGCTACGACTTGTCTGGCTTAATTTGGAAAAAACTCCGTTATGGTCTATCGGCTGGGCGCGTCCAGTCACCGGCCCTGCGCATCTTGGTGGAACGAGAAAAAGAAATAAAAGCTTTTGTCCCGGAAAGTTACTGGGTGATCAACGCCCTGATGAAAGAACCGGGCGGCACCGACCTGCCTTTTAATTGTTCGGTCGAACCTAAAACGGCTGCCGCCGCCAACCAAATCGTGACGGCCGGCAAAGCCGCCACTTGGCACATCGCCGATATTAAAGAAACTGAAGCCAAAAGAAATCCCCGCCCACCTTTTACCACTTCCACTCTCCAGCAAGCGGCTTCTTCTCGCCTGGGCTATTCCCCTTCGATTACGATGCGCCTGGCTCAAAAGCTTTATGAAGCCGGACATATTACCTATATGCGTACCGATAGCACCAATCTTTCCGCTCAAGCCCTCGATGAGATAAAAACCGTGGTGGACCGAGAATTCGGCCGTGAACATTTTGAAAACCACATCTACACTAAAAAGTCCAAGAATGCCCAAGAAGCGCATGAAGCAATCCGCCCTACTCACACCAGTACTCGCTCCGCGGGCGGAAGCGACCAGGAAAAGCGGCTGTATAAGCTGATCTGGGAACGAGCAGTTAGTAGCCAGATGAAGCCCGCCAATGTCTTGCGGACTAGGGTGACAGCCGAAGTAAAAGATAAAGTTGTGCCCGTATTTTATGCCAATGGTTCGCGGGTTCTCTACCCCGGCTGGCTCTTGGCTGACCCGCGTGCCCGGGGCGAAGATGTCGATTTACCCAAGCTTACGGTCGGTGGCCGTCTTGATTTAGTCGAGCTGTCAGCCGAAGGCAAAGAAACTCTGCCCCCACCCCGCTACACGGAGGCCGGTCTAGTGAAAGAACTAGAAAAGCGAGGAATTGGCCGGCCAAGTACCTATGCCCCCACTATTAAAACTATCATTGACCGTGGTTATGTCGCCAAAGAAGCCCGGGCTCTGAAACCAACGGATATGGGAGAACTGGTATCGGACTTTGTGTCCGAACATTTTACCGACTATGTCAGTGATACTTTTACCGCCGAAATGGAAGATGAACTCGATGAGATTGCCACCGGCAAGCGTGATTATGTTAAAACCCTACAAAATTTTTATGGCCCTTTTAGCAAAGCAATAAAATCTAAAAACAATATCGAGAAGATTTCCAATCTAGGCGAAGCCCCGGCTGATATTAGATGCCCGCTTTGTGGTGGCGCGATGATTATTAAATTTGGCAAGGGGGGTAAATTTTATTCTTGTGCTAAATTTCCAGACTGTGCGGGTGCTCTAACCCTTGAAGGCAAAAAGCTGGAGGGACCAAAAGATTTGGGTCGGATCTGTCCCAAATGTGGTAAGGCCAACCTTGTCGAACGTGAAGGGCGCTTTGGTAAATTTATTTCCTGTAGTAGCTACCCCAAATGTAAACATATTGAACAAGACCCCAATGCCGAAAAACCCGGCGACACTGGCGTCGCTTGCCCTTTGTGCCAAAAAGGTACAATGGTCGAAAAACGCGGACGCTTTGGTCTATTTTATGGTTGTTCTAATTATCCTGACTGTAAACATATTATAAAATCAAAACCAACCGGAAAAATTTGTGGTTATACTCGCGAAACTGGACCATGTATTCACCTAATGATGGCCGGCACTAAAACTATCCCCGAGCGCTGTTCCGATAAAACCTGTCCTAACCACAATCCCCACAAATTGGAAAAATAGTAAAAAAATGAGTAAACACTGGCACTGTTACTCATTTTTTATATTTATCTAATTTCTGCTACGATATAATTATGTTTAAGTTTTTTACTAAACAACTTGACCCCGAAGAAATCTTTAGGCTGATGCCGTCCCCCAGTGAAGAGGATAAAACTAAGATTATTTCGGCACTCGAATTTGCTCGCCTTGCCCACGAGGGTCAGGTCCGATTTTCGGGTGATCCTTATGTTACCCACCCTTTTGAAGTTGCCAAGATTCTAGCCGAATTTAGAGTTTCCACCGACATGATAGTAGCTGGTCTTATTCACGACACTTTAGAGGATACAGCCGTAACGGCCGATGACATTCGCGAAAAATTTGGTGAGAATATTCTTTTTCTGGTCGAAGGCGTTACTAAACTCGGTAAAATAAAATATCGAGGTCTAGAACGCCACGCTGAAAGTTTGCGGAAACTTTTTGTCGCCATGGCCGAAGACATTAGTGTCATCCTAATAAAATTGGCCGATCGTCTTCACAATGTCCGCACCTTGCAATATGTCCGCCCTGACAAGCAAGAACGGATTGCCCGCGAAACTATCGACATTTACGCCCCTATTGCCAACCGCCTGGGAATTTGGCGCCTAAAAGGCATGCTAGAGGATGCTAGTTTTCCCTATGTCTATCCCGATCAATATAAACAGGTGATTAAGCTCCGAAAAACTAAAGGTAAGGAATCATTAAAATGGATGGAAAAAGTTTCTCGCAACCTACAAAAAATATTAGCGGAAAATGGCCTGCGCGACATTCAAATTGATTTTCGTATTAAATATCTGTATGGATTGTATAAAAAATTGCTAAAAAATAATATGAATATTGACCGGATTTATGACATCTTGGCCATCCGGATTATTGTTGACACTATTCCCCAATGCTACCAAGTTTTAGGTATAGTTCACGGCCTATATAGACCAGTGCCTGGCCGCTTAGACGATTATATTGCTCGCGAAAAACCCAACGGCTATCGCAGTATTCACACCGATGTTTTTACGGCCGATGGCCGTATTGTCGAGATTCAGATTAGAACCAAGGAAATGCACGAGGAAGCCCAATTTGGTATTGCTTCACATATTATTTATACCGAAACCGGCAAACCTAAAGAGGGTGGCAAGCTTGATTCCAAAATGAGCTGGATAAAAGACCTTATTGAATTTCAAAAAAATACCCATGAGTCGGAAGAATTTTTAACCACCTTAAAAACCGATTTTTTTCACGATCAAATTTTTATTTTTACTCCTAAGGGCGATGTGATCGAACTGCCGGTTGGCGCCACGGTGATTGATTTCGCCTACGCGATTCACTCGGATATTGGCAATCACGCCGCGGGTTCGCGCATCAATGGTAAGTTTTCCAGCTTAGACACGATTTTAAAAAATAAAGACGTAGTAGAAATTGAAGTGAAAAAAAATGCTAAACCAAGTTTAAAATGGCTAGATTTATCCAAAACGACGATGGCCAAAAGGCATATTCGCTCCTACTTACAAAAATAGACTAGGGTTTATAAAGAAAAATTGTGAATTGAATAAAGCTCGTCGTCGCCATCAGTCGAGTCATCGATAGGCATCTCATCTTCTGGGGCCAATATAAGGCCTTCGGTGACCATTTTGGGCTCCTCCTCGGTCGAACCCTCAATAAGAGACAATATTTTACCCAAATCCTCTGGCGAGAAAAAAGAAATGGTTAATCTTCCTCCTTGTTCCTTTTTTTCTAATCTTACTTTAGCCCCAAATTTTTGAGAGAGTCGTTCTTCCATGGCTACCACCTGCGGGTCAGTCATAGTTCCGGGCTTGCGCACTTTTTCCACCGCCACCCGCCTAGCCGCTTGCTCGGCTTCGCGCACTGTTAACCGCCTTAACATAATCTCTCTAAATAATGTTCCTTGTTCTTCGGGACGATCAATAAGCATTAAGAGCGGTCTGGTATGCCCTTCGGTAATTTTCTTTTCCGTTAAGGCATCGAGCATTTCCTGTGGTAGACCCAAAATTCGCACCGAGTTAGCCACATATTCCCGACTTTTTCCTACTTTTTTAGCGATTTCGGTATGTTTTAAATTAAATTCCTTGGCTAATTTCATAAAGGCTTCGGCCCGATCAACTGGATTTAAATCTTCACGTTGTAGGTTTTCAATAATAGCCATTTCCAACTTCATCTTGTCGGTCTGGTCACCAGCCCGAATAATTGCCGGCACCTGAAAAAGACCGGCTATTTTTGAGGCCCGTAAACGTCGTTCACCAGCGATTAACTCATATTCAGTATAAAGGCCCCCGTCTTCCCTCTCGACCTCTCTACGGGTCACCACCAGTGGTTGAAGCACCCCGTATTGGCGAATTGAATCAGCTAGGCTGCGTAGATGGTCCTCATCAAACTCCCGCCGGGGTTGAAAAGGATTCGGTTTTATTTTATCCAGATCAATCCAAAAAATGGAATGGTTGTATAAAAGCTTATCATCTTCAGTTGGTTCCATAAGTAATATTATATCATATGGTAATAGGTCATATAAATGGTTCGATTTTAAAGCCTTAATCTTTTATAAGTTTAATGGTTCCTATAAATTCTAAGGTATTTTTTGAAATTCTTATTGTATGTTTAATAAGCCCGTTTTTAGTTTTCAATTTTTGTAAATTTGGATAAAATCCAAGTTTTTTTATCATAAAAACAATATCCGATACTAAGATTGGAGCATGATTAACAAAATTAACCATTAGATATCCTCTATCATAATAAATTGAACCATCAGTCTGAAATAATCCTCTCAAACATTCTTTAGAAAAACTGGCATCCTCAATTATCCAACTAGGCACAAAAATACCCTGCTTTATTTTAGAGCCACCTTTAGCTGTCCAACCTAGTATTGATTCTAAATAGTTTGAATAGCAATAAACATCTACGCTATTACCACGGTCTACCCTGCCCACTTTATTGTCTGGTAGCAGTTTTTGAAGACTATTAGCAATTTTTTCTACTAATCGAGGATACTTTTTATCACAAGTAATTCTTAATTTGACAGCTCGCCCATTAGAATTGGATAAATTACCATCTCCAAGGGATAACCCAATAATATAAGCCCTCAACTTTAAATTTTTACTAAGACGCTTTTTCAAGTGCCGGAGGTGGGAATTGAACCCACAAACCTTGCGGCACACGATTTTGAGTCGTGCATGTTTACCAATTTCATCACTCCGGCTTTAATAATGGTAGTTTAGCCAAATTTAATAAGTAAAGCAACATATAGTAATTTACTACTAAAATAGGTCCTTAAACCGCAGATACGACCAATTGATAGAACCACACCCCACAACCAGTGCGTCCGCCCTGCCAGTTCGGCATAGACTGGTAACGCGCCAGTTTTTCGTATATCGTATTAGCGTGGAAACCATAACTAAAGACAAACTTCTGGTCATATTAGGCCCCACCGCCTCGGGTAAATCGGCTCTAGCTGTCGATTTAGCTCTAGAATTTGACGGCGAGGTAATATCGGCCGATTCTCGGCAAGTTTATCGTGGACTAGACATTGGGTCGGGCAAAGTCACCGAGGAAGAAATGCGAGGGGTTTTTCATCATCTCTTAGATGTGTCCGATCTTAATGAAATTTTTACTGTTGCCGATTTTAAAGAACAAGCGAACCTAGCCATAAAAAATATAATCAGTCGTAACAAATTACCTATTTTAGTTGGTGGTACTGGTTTCTATATTCAAGCCGTTGTCGACGATTTAAGCTTGCCCGATGTTCCACCCGATGAATCGTTAAGACTAGAACTGGAGACCTATCCAACAATTGACTTGGTTGAACTATTGCGAACCATCGACCCCGACCGTGCCTCGACTATTGATCTGCACAATCGCCCACGACTAATTCGAGCCATTGAGGTGGCCAAGGCATTGGGTAAAGTACCCCCGCTACCGGAAGCCAATTCTCTCTACGATTTACTACAACTTGGTTTATATGTGTCACCACCGGAATTGTTTAAAAAGATTCACAACCGTCTGCAAGTTAGAGCTAAAAATGGACTTATTGAAGAGGTTAAAAAACTAAAAGACGAGGGGATAAATTCCGAACGACTGGAAGATTTGGGGCTTGAATATCGTTATGTTAGTGAATATTTAGATGGCAAGTTTTCTCGTGACACCATGCTCGCCGAGCTTGAGCAGGCCATCCGTCAATATGCCAAACGGCAAATGACTTGGTTCAAGCGGGACAACCGGATTAAGTGGATTACCGAACCAGAGCAGGCCTATCCGTTGATGCGGAAGTTTTTGAGTTTCTAAATCAATATACTATTTAATCTTTAGAGTAGACAACACCATATCTACGAGTTTTTGATATTCAACATCATCCACCTCATCCACACTAGAAAAATTTATATCAATAGTAAACTCTTCACCACTTAATGTCATCTCATCAAATTTTTTACTGACAAAATAAGTAGGATCAAATTGGTCTTTTTTAAAATATCCAATCACCGTCATGTCTCGTCCGCCAGGATTAAAAGATGAATATTTAACCGCTTTGTTACCAAATAATGTGATATATTCAAGGTTCTTATGAGAATATCGCTGATATACATAATCAACGTATTCTGATGGTTTTAATTGATGATTATTAGTGTCATAAATACTGGATCTAATATTTATAGTCAAGAAAGAACCCTTGTAATAATTTGGTCTTACTTCTTTACTAATATGTATAGATGCCATGTAACCTCCCTCAAATGCTTCTTCATGAAAGACAACATAATCTTTAGGGAGACTGAAACTAAAAGGAGTCCTATCTAACGTTACTTTATGTACACTATCACTTGATAAAGAGGAGGTTTGAGACTTGATTTGTCTATCAAATTTCAATAACAAAAAAACACCAATAATAATTAGGATTAAAATTAGACCACTCAAAATTTTAATATTTTTTTCAGTATTCATGTACATTAATTTTATTTATTTAATTCATTGCGGGCCCACCAGGACTCGAACCTGGAACTTTCATTTTGGAGACGAAAATTATACCATTTAACTATAGGCCCCTATAATACCCCTTCTTTCAGGGGGGTGTTCGGGCGAACATTTGGATACGAATGTTTTAGCCCTAAACAAAAACACTAGACCCTAAAAGTCTAGCATTTTTGAAATAAAAATAAAGTCCAGTTTACTTTTTTGATTCCGTAAACTTAACGTGCTTTTTGAGTTTTTTACTGTATTTTTTGACCTCAATTTTCCGCTCCACTTTTTTCTTGTTTTTGCGGGTCCAATAAGATTCACCGGTTTCCTTGTTGGTTAGTTTGATTAGGTTATTTTGGGACATAGATATCAAAATTAGGTACCGGAATACTTTAACATATAATTGATTAAAAGAAAAGTATGATTGAGGTACATTCAACCTTGAAGTGCAACACTCGCATTAAAAACTTCTAATGGTGT
>CAYHFD010000013.1:0-21776 GCA_964355855.1 uncultured Candidatus Saccharibacteria bacterium
CCGCCACCTGCCCAGAAACTTCTAGGGCAGAACACCAAAGAAAAATATCCTTTCCTGTTTTGAACAGAACTCTGATAAAAGAATTGGAAAAACAATTAGGTGGGCTAGAGAAATTACCGAAAAACTCCTAAAAAAGCGCTTGTAATGAGCCTGGCTTCTAACCGTCTTTTAATAGAGGAGGGCACTATATTACAACTAAATAAGACAAATTATGAAAAAATTTAATAAATATACGGCAGTAAGTATGTTAGGCATTTTTTTAATGTTCGCTTTTATTTTACCAGCCACTTTATTTGCTGATAGCCCAGCAACCGTGAACCTAGAAACGGCGGGTAATTTTGTGGTTTTAACTAAAACCGGAATCTCGACCACCGGGACCACCGCAATTACTGGAGATATTGGAGTCTCACCGGTCGCGGCTAGTTACATAACTGGATTTGCGTTAACGCTTCCTGTGGCAAGCGCATTTTCTACCTCAGCTAAAGTGACTGGAAAAGTATATGCCTCTGATTATGCGAATCCAACTCCTTTAAATTTGACAACGGCGATACTCGATATGCAGACCGCCTACACTGATGCCAGTGGGCGGGCGCCTACTGTGACTGAACTGGGCGCTGGGAATATCGGTGGACTGACACTCGCTCCTGGCGTCTACAAATGGGGGACAGGACTTACAATACCAACCAATGTCACTCTTTCAGGAGGCGCCAACGATGTCTGGATCTTCGTTGTAGCCAAAAATCTTGATATTGCTTCAGCCAAACAAGTTGTATTGAGTGGCGGTGCCCAGGCCAGTAATATTTTTTGGGTGGTCGCCGGTCAAACGACCATTGGTACCGGAGCGGTCTTTAATGGAAATATATTAGACAAAACAGCGATTGTATTAAATACTGGTGCAAAATTAAATGGTAGAGCTTTGGCCCAGACCGCAGTTACACTAGATTCAAATGTTGTTACTATGCCAAAAAAGGGAGCTTCAACACCACATACCCCGACACCAACTCCATTACCAGCCGCGCCCACTTCTAACGGATCACAAGCATCCGACTCAGCTCAAACCTCTGGTGGTGCACGAACAGCCGACCTAGCTCAAACTTCTAGGGAGGCCCAAAATTCAGCCTCGTCGGCAGCGGCCGATACGAGAGCTGTCTTGCAGGCAAGGCGCAATGAACTCATGATAACCCTAGCCAGACTAAGGGCCCAAGAGACTGGGCAGTCATCAATTCAAACGATGGCCGTGAATCTCGGGGAAAGGAGCCGGGGGGATGGCGTAACAACTCTTCAGCAGTTCTTGATTACCCAAAACAAGGGTGTAGCCGCCCGGGCTCTTGCAAAAGTTGGTGCGACTGCTTACTTTGGTCCACTCACTCGCGCCGCGCTGGTTGAATTTCAAGGTAGGGTTGGGATTAGTCCGGCGCTAGGAAACTTTGGACCAATAACAAGGAGCTATCTAAGGGCTCATTATTAAAAATAACATAACTATATTATGGACTCATATAACTCTCCCACCACTAAACCCTTGTTCAAAGGGACTCAAATTGTGTGGTATCTCCTTTCGTTGCTTGAGGTACTGCTCACATTCCGTTTTGTGCTGAAGCTCTTGGGTGCAAATCCTGGAGCGGGATTTACGAGTTTTATCTACGATGTTACATGGCCATTTACGGCCCCTTTTCTGGCCGTATTTTCAAGAACTGTTGTCCAAGGTAGTATCTTTGAGTGGACGACTCTTTTGGCCATGCTCGTGTATTGGCTCATTGCTATCGCAATTGTACGGCTATTTCTGATGAGCAAAACGGTATCAACGCCAGAAGCCGCGGCCAAGCTTGATGAGCAAGTATAATAGGTATTATGCTGAATTTTTCTGGTGTCTCGGTCGAAAAGTACCCGCGACTGTAGGGCGAGAGCCCTCTTTTGTAGAAGCCTGTACCAATCCTGTAAGGATTAAGTCCTCTCAATACCATTAGTCTAACTTTACTTGACTAAACCACTGTATTTTGCTAAAGTAGCTGTATGGATTGGAATAGTAAGCAAAATAAGACTTTACTCCAAGCAATCTTGTCTCTCGAAACACCCGATGAAGCCAAGCGTTTTTTGCGTGATCTTATGACCGAAGGCGAGATTAAAGAATTTGGGAAACGGCTCCAGGCGGCAGAAATGCTTGCGGCAAAAATACCTTACTCTGTTATTGAAGAGAAAACTGGTCTTAGCTCTACCACTGTCGCCCGGGTCTCTAAATGGCTCAACGGTAAACAAGGTGGCTATAAAACGATTCTTAATAAAATTCATCATCATAACTCTATCCAAACAGGGAGAGGGTTGTCTTGATTATATTTCTAGGAAAATAACATGAAGCTAACCCCCTCCACGTTTGGAGGGGGTCTTCGTTTGCCTACCTACAACAAAATGGCAAATTCAGTTCTTTAAAAAAGGAGTCGTGAATGAATATAAAGTTCTGCAACTTCGATTTGGACAAGTCTATTGTCGCACCGGTTATCTATGGTAACAACCCACATCAGACAACCAATCGGGGGATTGAACTCTCACAAGAAATGAGCGAGGAGCTCAGACGTTTCTTGGCCGGATTCAGCGCTTCTGCAGATGTCGAGCAGACGCCCTACTACCGGATCGATGCTTATTTTGATGAAGACACTCTGTGGATTCTCGAGATTAATGCTTCGTTCGTGGACGGGTGGGGCATCGCGCTCAATCTTGCTCGGGCAAGTGGAATTCAAGTCGACCCCAGTCGCTTGATCTTTCCGGAACAATTCGCAACGAAGGCGGTGGTATACCTACCTGAACTCGAACTGTTCGCGGATGAGCTTGTGGCGCTCAATCTCCAGAAAAGGATTGTCTGCTATTGGCCACTCAATGGAAGTACTTCAAAACCCACGTATGTCTACGGGCGAGTGGGTATGAAAGAAGAGCCCCTGATCCTACCTTATGATGGGCTTCGACTAGACAACAAGTTGAATCTTGGTCAGTTCAGTCAGATGTGGGACGGCAAACTTGTTCGTACGCCCAAGCACTACCTGAGTCGCCTCCAACCTTGGGACGAAGTGCCCAAGGATGTGGTGCTCAAGTTTTGCGACAAAAACAGCCCGGAATGCGAACAGGCCAAACAGAGCGTTCTCTTCGGAAAGCCTTTGGGCAAGGCACCATTCATCAAACGGTGCTACAACGCCGGGGTTTTGCTTGGTCAGGAAGTGATCAAGCCTACAAAAGAGAATGGCAAAAACTGTCAGTTGATCATTCTCGCTATCGGCGACGAGCCGATCACTGGGTATGTCCAGTATGGCTGGGGGCAGATAATCAATGACAATTCAGTTCACGGACCCTTGCGGATCGGTTAACTGTAGGGGGATGTATGCAAATGTGTGCATCCTTCTACTTTTTATATTATGAAAACAATTATCTTCGACATCGATGGAACACTCACGAATATGTGGCCGATAGAAAAATCGGTGCTTTTATCTATGACTAATGGAAAGTATAAAAATGAGATTGAGAAATTAAAGAAGAGCGGAATATCTGAAACATACAAAATATTTTTAAAGGTTTTTGAGAATAAAGTAAGCAAGAAAAGATACATCGATTTTTACAACAAGTCTTTTTCTATTATTTTAAAAAATAGCAACCTGCCTAGACCTGAAAAATACCCCCTAGTGAAGTGGATTTTTACGAACAGAAATAAATATCGCTTTATTTATGCGACAGGCGGACAACGGTTGGAAACCTTGTATGTGTTGAAAAGTTTTGGTTTATTAAAATATTTTAATCTTGAATATTCGATTGATAAAACCACTTGTCGTTTTTCAAAAAAGACAGGAATTCCTTTCAGAAAAATCAAATCAAGATTTAAGGATTGCGTTTCAATTTCCGATAGTCGGTCTGATTGTGAGGGCGCCTCTTTGGCACAGATTCCATTTGTTATAGTGACACCAAAGCAAAGTTGTGGGTTGCTTTCTAAAATCAGTGCGTTATAGTCAAAATAGAAAGGAGGTGATCAACTTGGCTAAAGTCAAAGCCAAAAAGTCGAAGAAAAAACCAGGAGAGAAGAAGGCCAGAAAAAAGAGGGTGAAGCCCAAGTCTATACGTAGAACCTGGTATCTTTTCGGACTACGTCCAGATTGGATAGTCGAGTTTGTTCGGACCGCTCGGGTCTATTCGGCCAGTCAAGCCTGTGCCTTTTTGCGCAAGCGACATCCCGAACAACTGCTTTCGCCAGATGACGGGGCGAGATATCTTCATATCTGGGCCCAGGTGGAGAAATCTGCTCACTATCCACTCTGTACCAAAACCGGCCAGTGTTTACTGCCTTTTTAGCGCCTCGTATAAGTTTACTTGTACGAGGCGTTTGCTTGGCCTATAATTTAAATAGAAAGGAGGTCTATTGTGGAAAAATATTTTGTGGTGTTTTTTCCACCAGCGGGCGAGGGGCCACCTCGCACGTACCCACTTCATGGTTGGTTTTCTTCACAGGTAGGGGCGGTCGATGCCGCTAGGATTCAGTATCCAAAGGAATGTGAAGAAGATTCAGATTTTGAATCTTGGGATGTCTATATCGAGGAAGAACTCGCAAGAGTCCATTCGGAATTTTAGTGGGGTGCGAACCATTGGTTTACACCCCTTAAATATATTGAATTTTAACTTTTATTTTTTTATGGCTTTATTTACTGGTAAAGGCGACTGCGGTACGACCAAGACTTTTGGTTGTGACCTGCCTGCGCCGCGGCCGGATACTTTCTTCGTTTATGCCATTTTGTGTGACGATAATTCTATATACATTGGGCAAACGGATAATTTGAAAAATCGGTGGAATCAACACTTAACAGGTGTTGGTGCTCTTTATTTTAAGAGTCACAAACCAATGAAAATAATTCACTATGAAGATTTTTTAAATCGGGCTGAAGCAGTGAAAAGGGAGCAAGATTTAAAAACAGGTTTTGGTAGAAAATGGCTTAAACGAGAATGGGAAGCTGGCCGGACGCGGCAGGCAGGCCAACGCGTTTCTAAAAGCTCGACCATTGCCGAGGCATTGGGTACTTTAGACGAGATCAATTCCTTTTTGGGGATTTGTAAGGAAAAATCCCGCCTGCACTCTCTTGCAGGAGCTACGGCGGGCAAGGCCCGCTCGGGTTTGGCTGTACCACCTAACAATATGTCAGTGCACGAGCTAGTGCACCAGACCCAGCAGAATCTTTTTATTGTGCAGGCGGAGCTGGCCGGCGCTGACAAACATATTACGCGCGACAAAGTGACCGAGACGGAAACGACCATTAACGAAATTGAAAAACTCTTACCACCCATCACCACTTTTTTCATATCTGGTGGTACGGAACTGGCGGCGCATTTTGACTTTGCGCGCACGCTAGCGCGGCGGGCGGAGAGGCGGGTGGTAGCGGTGCAGGAAGAAGGCATTCGGGCTATTGCCGATGACACTCGTGCTTACCTCAACCGTCTCTCCAGTCTGTTGTATGCTTTAGCTAGACTTACCAACCATATGTCTGGTATAACAGAAGAGCCACCGCAGTATAAGTAACGCGATACTAATATGCGAATTGGTACGAATGATACGAATTAGGGCTGACGAGGTATGTGGAAAATATATATGGAGGCATTGGTGTAATAGTAGCACGGCAACCTGTGGAGTTGTCAGCGAGAGGGCAGTACTCTCATGCCTCCCAAATATGGCTTAAAATAAAGGTAAAATGGAATTACTTGAACACAATACAAATCAGGAAAAGAAAGAAAAATTATCGCTCAATGACTTGCCTAAAGTTTTGGCGTATTTGGAGAGTTTGGGTTTAAAAAGTGCAGTAATGGATATTGCCGACGCTCAACGCTATTTGGAAAGAGTGGGGCATAGTTTGCCTTTGGTAAGAGATGGAGGTGATGGTATTCGAGCCGATTATGACAAAAGGACTGGTCAATTGAAGGTTTGGTTTACTAATGGTTTTGAAGAACCAGATAATCCTCAACGGCAGGAAATTGAAGTTTGGCTGAAAGATAATTTTGAATGAATTTAAAAAAATTTATTGGCATGCCGATATTTTTGATCCGTTAGACAAAAAAATGGAAAACCTCTACCGTTCCTGTAAGGAAAGATTCCCAATGACTTTTATTCTCCAACCTGCTAGAATTTTACAATATGGCAGAATTTGATGGTATTAGGGCAAAATTATACGCGGAAGCTTTAACTGATTTTCCCCAAGCACGAGAGGGGGATATTGAACTGATGAAAAAATATCTCTGTCCTAATCCTAGAGAGGTGATATTGGAGGTGGGGGCAGGTAATGGCCTCTTTTCTGGAGTTATTGCTGATGCCCTCTTGCCCGAGGGTAGGTTAATAGTAACTGATCCTTCTTCAGAACAGCTACACGGGGTAGCTGACCTCAACCGGTCTAATATTGAAATACGAACTGAAGGGACAGACACTCTCATTTTGGATGAAAACTCTGTGGGCGCGATCTGGTCGTTTGGAGCCATGCACCATGTTTTTAATAAGACAACTTCTTTTAAAAACTTTTTTAGATGTTTAAAGTCTGGTGGTCGAATCGTGATTAGTGATGTTTTTTCTGGTTCTACCCTGGCGAAGCATTTTGATGATCGGGTGGCGAAATTTTGTGCTACAGGACACGAAGTAGTCTTTTGGAGTCGGGAGTATGCTGAAAGTCTTTGTTTTTTAACTGGCTTCGGAAAACCAGAATTCCATGACTTTAATGCTAAGTGGGTTTTTAATAAAAAAGAGGACATAGGGGTTTTTCTGTATAAACTTCACGCGATGACCAAGACCACCGAGGAAGAGTGTCTTAGTGGTGCAGAAAAAATACTTGGAATCGCTGAAGAAGGAGGTAAGTTTTACCTTAACTGGCCGATGACAATGATGATTATTAAGAAGCTGTAGATTCTAGATTTTGAACTAAGTTTTTTAATCTATCCATATACCCCCAATCCTCCCACACCAAAATAGGCGACGGCGAGAGACCCTTGCTTTTCTTGATAATTTTTTCTAGTCTATGGGTGGGATTGTTATTGTGAACTTCTGGGTTTTTAATCGGAAAGGAGGCAGTCATGCCGTTATTGATTCAGGGGCTGTTTTTTCAAAACTATCAGCGGTTGGGGCTGGGGGTATCTCCGGAGGGGCCTATTGCCGTGATACGTAGTGGTTTGGGTCGGTTCATGTATTCAGGAGTAATTTGGCAAGATCCAGAATATCCGCATGACGGCTTCGTTGGTCAGATGTGGGATAACTACGGTGCCTCTGAACTCTCGGATGTCCACGTCTCCGAAGATGAAGTGGGGTTTACCAAGAAGTATGAACGGCGGGCAGATCTCATCCGCTATACGTTCAGGGTTCGTGAGAGCCAAACCTGGTTCGGGGAGTACGAGGGAAAAGCTTGTGGTAAGGGTACCAGCTCTTGTATCCTGACTGATGTCCCAGACGGATTCTTTCAACCGGAATTCATTATGGGAAAGCTTGGTCTCATCGAGGCCCACAGGTGGCCGACATAAATGAAGGGAGTTATCTGTATTCTGGTAAGTCATAGGTGGCCGAGCAGTCGGCCACCTATTTTATTTAAATCAAATTAAATTTCAAATGCAGTAACCTTTGATCTCAAGCTGAAAGAATATTTAACAATCAACGTTAAAGAATTTTTAAATGGTTATGAAGTTGTCGGAATAATTTTTGCCGTTCTTGCCCTCATTCTTTTTACCCGCTTTGCCTGAACAGGGTTGAGGTTCCACCGCGAATGACTTTATTCCTCCAACCTGCTAAAGTTTGGAGATGAAGAAAGTGGTTATTTTTGACCTAAACGGGGTTTTTGTCTTAAGCCCCAAGCTCAGCGAGCGGTACGAAAAAGAATTTGGTGTGTCGGCTAATGAATTTTTGCCGGCTTTGAAAGCGGTAATGGCTGTGATTCGCCAACCGCAGGCCCCCGATGCGTACGATGTTTGGAAACCTTATTTGGACAAATGGGGACTAAATTTGAGTCGCGAACAGTTTCTCGAATTTTGGTTTTCAGCTGAAGGCGGCAATGAGGAGATGGTGGCCCTCGCGCGCGAGCTTAAGAGGAAAGGCTTTAAGTTTTTTATTCTTTCGAACAACTTTCGTGAGCGGGCAGAGTATTATGACCAAAACTTTCCCTTTTTCACCGAGTTGTTTGAAAAGATTTACTACTCTTGGCAAACCGGTTTTGTGAAGCCGGATTGCCGGGCCTTTGAACTGGTCCTCGTTGAAAACCATCTAAAACCAGAAGAAACTATTTTCTTTGATGATTCCGAGAAAAATATTGAGGTGGCCAAATCACTTGGGATAAAGGCCTACATTTTTGGCGGGGCCGCGGAGGTAAAAACTAAAGTAATTGCAGAATGACGGAAAAAGATATTCTCAATTTGATCAGTGCTGATCCGTGGATGATGGGCATTTTGCGTGTGGCAAAAAATCAAAAATTGCCGGATTGGATGGTTGGTGCTGGTTTTGTACGAAACAAAGTGTGGGACCACTTGCATGGGTTTGAGAATGAACGGGTGCCAACCAATGATATTGACCTAATTTATTTTGATACCATTTGTCTCGATCGAGATATTAACCGGGCTTTGTCGGCGAAGCTTACGAAAGAGAGCGGAACAAAATGGGAGGTTGTGAATCAGGCTTATACTCATACTTGGCATAATCGGTTGCCATATAAAAACACAGAAGAAGCGCTCGCTGACTGGGTGGAAACGCCAACTTGTGTTGCGGTTTCAATGCTGGATAATGAGAAATTAAAACTACACGCTCCGCTTGGTATCAACGATCTAGTTGGTTTGGTAGTTAGACGCAATGAAGCATATTCTGATTCAATTTCGTATGAAAATAGGGTGACCAGCAAAAAATGGCAAGAGAAATGGCCAAAATTGCAGATAATTCACGATGAGGTCAACTAGCTAGTCGAATGACTTTCTGAGTCCAACCTGCTAAAGTTTTGATATGGAAAAAATCCCTAACTCTAATAAGGAAGATGACCTTGAAATTGAAAACAGCCCCCTTAAAGAGGCTTACCTTATACTAAATGCTTCTAATCCCCTTGAGTTATCTCGTTTGTATACAGCCGAAGATCAGGTACTGATGAAAAGTAACTTATGGGACTATGACAACCCTAATCTGGTTGTAAATAAAATAAAAGAGCTTGTAGAACAAGCAGACTGGGAACAATTATCTAGTAAAGAACAACAATGGGCGCAAGAGATATTATGGTTTTGGTATCATCATGCGATTAGTTGTGCAATAAAAAAACAAGATAAAAAATTAGCAAAAAAATATGCAACTAAAGCTTTAGAATTACAGGATGAAGGTCATCCGAACAAAATTACACAACTCTTATATTATTTAGTTAATGATAATCTTAAAGAAGCCGAGTTGTGGTTGGCATCAATTGCGATCGAACCTGAAAAATCAACAGCGGCTGAATTGGTTGGTTTATATAAGAAAGATGGATTTTTTAAGAGGGACCTCAAATTAAAATGAACCTCATTTCTGAAATTAGACAGAAAGATATAGACCCGAGTTGGGAACAGTTGCCCGATGAGGCACACATAAACTATCGCGAGTCGGCGAAGGCGGTTTTGTTTGACCAGGATGACAATATTGCTTTGGTGTATTATCCACCAATAGAGGGGTTTTTCGGTGGGTATTATCTTCCCGGTGGTGGGTTGGAAGAAGGGGAAACAATTCTCGAGACTTTTTATCGTGAGACACTCGAAGAAACTGGTTGTAAAATAAAAGAGATTGGTGAAATTGGTTTTATAATCGAGTATATGAAAGATAAACTACTCAAGCAGAAGGTTTTTGCTTTTACCGCTAGGGTAGATGGTGAAAAAGGTGAGTGTCAGCCAACTGAATCCGAGAAAAAAAGAGGAATGGAAATAAAGTGGAAACCGTTAGGGGAAGCTATAAAATTAGTTGAAGCTAACCAATATATTGATTTTGCTAAATTTAGAGCAATAATGATTTTAGGTTTAATTTAAAATGAACTCATTTAGCGAAAAAGTGTATAAAATAGTGCAGAAAATTCCGGTGGGGAAGGTAGCCACTTATGGTCAGGTGGCGCGGCTGGCGGGTAGCCCACAAGCAGGGCGGGCAGTGGGGCAGTGCATGAAGACAAATCCCGATGGCAAGGTGACACCTTGCCATCGGGTGGTGGCGGCTGACGGTAGTTTGACGGGTTACGCTTTTGGGAAAGGTATTACCACTAAAAAAGTCCTCTTAATTAAAGAAGGAGTGATTTTTAAGGGCGACAAAGTGGATTTGGTAAAATCGGGGTGGAAAAGGTAGATTGGCATTTTAGGGTGATATTTGTTAGTAATATTTTAGACTACAAACCCAGAAAGGGGGTGATTGGATTGCTGGATGAAAATTGGAAAGACAGAGTAAGGAGAAATATCCAAACTTTGTTTACGAGCTTGAGTAGGGAAGAGGCCGTGTTTATATTGAAAGAGATCATTAGACAATCGGCCGATTTGCCTTTGTTCGTGGGAGATGAGGGGGCTCACATTGGGAGTGATGACTGCGACGGGGAAGTGGATTTTTTGCAGGTTCTAGTCATCCCCAATGGAGACATGGCGGTCCATACTCACAGTCCCCATAACAGTGCTCTGCGTTTTCGAAATGGGTTGGGGGGCGGACTGTTTCCTAGTGTTTGGAATGTTTTGCGGATTCTTCTCCTGGCTATTGATATGGATAAGGAGAGGGGGAGACCCTGAAACTTGCCTATGTATAATACCCCCGCCGGCGAAGCCGGCGGGGGTTAATATTTTTTAGATGCTTGACTTAATACCCCTAGGGGGTATAATGGAGGAATTAGTAATTTAACCTATTTTTCATGATGTACTACTTTGGAAATTATGGCAGTCAATTTTTCTATTGGCCAATGATTGGGGGTTTGATGATGCTAATTTTTTGGGGCGTCCTAATTTATCTTTTGTTTGTTGGGGTGCAAAAATTGACCAGTCACAATAGCAGTCGTGATACCGGGCGAGCGTTAGAGACTTTAAAGGAACGCTATGCCAAGGGCGAAATTACTCATGAAGAATATGAGAAAATAAGAAAAAATTTGGAGAAATGAATATGAAATCGATTAATGAAAAATTAGTTAGACGACTGAAAATTGTCGAGGGGCAAGTGCGGGGGTTACAAGAGATGATCAAGAAAGGGGTGTATTGTGTCGATGTTATTACCCAAACCTCGGCGGTGAAGCGGGCCCTCTCGGGGGTAGAGGACGCCCTAATGGAACAGCATCTGGCCACTTGTGTCGCCCACCAAATGCAAAAGGGCCAAGTGTCACAGGCGACGACGGAAGTGTTAAAAGTTTATCGGTTAAAACGGAAATAATAATTGTTTAGTCAATGATTATAAAAAAATATTAGTTAATTAATAAAATAAGATGAAACTATCAAAATTGATGCACGTTGTTAGTGTCATTGTAGGTTTGGCTGGAGTGGTAACTTTTGGCGCCGCCATTTTGGGTGGAGCTGATGATTTGGTGTTCGGTATTAGTAAAGTCGATACTTTGCTCTGCGCGGGGCTTCTCCTACTCATAGCCATTTGGGTTCAAATTGTCACAATTCACCATATGATGCTAGAGAAGCGAGGAGAGATTGTTTAATCAATTAATTAATAACTCAAATATATGCAACTAGCACTTAAATCATACGGCTGGAAATGTGTTTTGGGTACGGAAGTGGTATATGTTCTCTGTTTGTTGGGTGGATTTTTGCCACTGCGAAGCGTACAGGGTGTCGAACTTCATCATCGACTCTTTGAGACACTACCAGGCTTTGAGTGGATCAGCTTCGGTAGCTTTATTCTCGGCGCAATCTATATGTTTGTCTTGGCTTGGATTTTCGCGGCCTATTTCGTCTGGATGCACAATTCCAGTCTTAGTAACAAATAATTATTAATTCTATGCACAACCATAATAATGATGGCAATAAAGACGGTGGGCACAAAGGAATGATGTGGATGATGATCCCGTGCCTCCTTTTGTTGGGATTTCTATTTTTTGGCGGAGGCAAATTTACTTCATCTGGATACCTCTGGCCAATTCTCATCGGTGTCTTTGTAATCGCACATGTTTGGATGATGTTTAGGGGTCATGGTGGGCACGGTGATTCTGATACAGAAAACAAGACTGACGACGCTTCGGCACAAGAACCAAAAACAAAAGATGAAGAAAATAAACATAAGCCTGGCGGATGTTGCCACTAACAATTCACTTTTATGGAAAATTCTTACGGCCTTTGGTCACTTGTAATAATAAATTCGCTAGTCCTCATTATCTTTGCCTTTAGCTTTACTAAACCAAAGACTTCTAGGGATTGGCGATCGTTCGGCGGATTCTCGGCATTTATTGTCGCACTCTTTACGGAGATGTATGGTTTCCCCCTTACAATATATCTTTTTTCTGGGTGGCTTTCCACAAAATTTCCGGGTGTTAATTTCTTGGCGCACAATTCGGGGCATCTTTTTGAAGATTTCTTTGGTTGGGGTGGCGATCCGCATTTCGGACCATTCCATATCGCAAGTTATATTCTGATTATTTATGGCTTTGTACTTCTCTCTAAAGCATGGAAGGTGCTTTACAAGGCTCAACAGGATCATACCCTAGCAACTGCTGGACCCTATGCTCGCATCAGGCATCCGCAATATGCTGGCTTCGTACTGATTATGGTTGGATTCTTCTTGCAGTGGCCGACGCTCCTCACCCTTATCATGTTGCCGATCCTTGTGTGGATGTATACGCGACTTGCCAAAAGCGAAGAGAAAGATTCCCAAAAAGAGTTCGGGGGGCTGTGGGATGAATATTCAAGGAAAACTCCAGCTTTTATTCCCGGACGGAAAAAATTAACAGCTAATTCTCCAACTATATGATCAACATCAAATCAATTTTTAAATTTTGGAAAGACAAAGACTGCAAGAAACCGATCCGCGTGTCTAAAGATCCCGTATGTGGAATGAGACCTACGGAAGGTATCGATTTTATTCACGAAGGCATCAAATATTCGTTTTGTTCTGACCATTGTAAACAGCAATTTGAGAAAGACCCCAAAGCTTTTATCACAAAATAATCATGACCAACAACATCGCAAAATCAACTTTATATGGAACGCTCGCAAGCGCGATTTTGCTGGGAGTTTATTTTGCGGTGCTGACATTGGTCTCCGGCTGGAGCTATGCTCTAATCCAGTTCGCGACTTATTGGTATTTCATTGTGAGCTTAGTGGTGGGGTTTGGAATTCAGATCGCTTTGTACCAATATCTTAAAACTCTGGTGCATAACGGACAGGGCATGGGCAAAGTAGTCGGCGTATCTGGCACAACTTCTACGGCGGCTATGGTTTCCTGTTGCGCTCACTACTTGGTAAATTTGGTGCCCATTCTGGGCATCACTGGACTAGCTACACTAGTTGCCCAGTATCAGATCAAGATTTTCTGGATTGGTCTGGCTTTCAATATCTTCGGCATCGCCTTTATCAGCAACAAAATAATTAAATTCAAAAAACAGCTATGAAAAAGACCAGCATAACAATCTTGTCCTTAGTCGCATTTTTGGGAGGGCTTTTAGTTTTCTATCAGAGTCGTCCGACAGCACCAAAGGGGTTGACCACTAATCCAACCGGGGAACAAACAGGAGCGATACAAAGTCTGGAATCTAAAATTGATGACCAAGCGTCGGTTACAGTTACAATCACTCCAGCTGATATTTCAGCTCAAGCTAAAGAATGGAAATTTAATATTGTTATGGATACCCATTCGGTGGAACTGGATCAGGATATGACCAAGATTGCGATCTTGGTTGATGACCAGGGTGGAGAGTATATACCGCTACGTTGGGAGGGGCCGGTGGGAGGGCATCACCGCGAAGGAGTTTTAGTGTTTGAACCAGTTAAATCAAATCTAAAATCATTGGAATTAAAAATTTTAGGTTTAGCGGATGTTAATCGGAGTTTTGTTTGGAAATTTTAGTAATTTGGCTCAATTAGAGCGAATAAAAAATAAAAAATGACAAAAGAAACATATAAAATTCAGGGTATGCATTGCGCCAGTTGCGTGGCGACTATTGAACGAGTTTTAGCCAAAACCGCGGGGGTGCATTCGGTCTCGGTCAATTTTGCCACGGAATCAGCCCTAATCGAATTTGATGAAGGCCTAGTTTTGGAACAGGATCTGGCAAAAATAGTTGAAGCGGTCGGCTATCAGCTGCAAATTAACAAAAATGATGGTCAAATCACCCAGTTTAGTGCTAATAAAAATGGGGCTAGCCGTTTTTCCCAAGAGGAGAAATTTGATAGTGAAAATAATAAAATCATTACACTAAAAGTGCTGGGTATGGATTCGCCCCATTGCGCCATGGTGGTAGAAGGGGCGATAAAGACATTGGCGGGTATTAAAAACATTGATGTTGATTTTTCCAATCAACGAGCCAAAGTGGTTTTTGACCCAAGGTTGTTGAATATAGAAGATATCTCCAAAGTCATCACCGACGCTGGCTACAAACCAATTATGGAGGAGGGTGAGGCGGAAGAGCTTTTGGACCAGGAGAAAACCGAGCGCGTCAAGCAATTACAGACGCTAAAAACTAAGCTCATCGTCGGAGGGATTTTGTCCTTCATTATATTTTTGGGCAGTTTTCCGGAATGGTTTTCCTTTATGCCTGAAGTACTGAACAATTTTTGGTTATTATTGGTTATGACTACGCCAGTACAATTTTGGGTGGGCTGGCAATTTTACAGTGGGCTCAAACTTTTAGTTAAATACCGCACCGCTGATATGAACACTCTAATTGCTATCGGCACTTTGGCGGCCTATTGCTATAGTCTGGCGGTAACAATTTTCCCCACTTTTTTTACCACCGGCGGGATAAAACCAACAATTTATTTTGACACTTCGGCCATAATCATCGTTCTAATTCTTTTGGGTAAATATTTTGAAGTGTTAATGAAAGAGCGAGCTTCGGAAGCAATTAAAAAACTTATTGGTTTACAACCTAAGACCGCCAAAGTTTTAAGAGCCGGACAGGAAATTGAAATATTAATTTCTGAAGTTCAAGTGGGCGATATAATAATTGTTAGGCCGGGGGAAAGAATCCCAGTTGATGGAAAAATAGTTGAAGGCGAATCGGAAATAGATGAATCGATGGTGACCGGCGAATCAATGCCGGTCCATAAAAAGATTGGTAATTTAGTCATTGGTAGTACTATCAATAAATTTGGAACTTTTACTTTTGAAGCCACTAAGGTGGGTAAAGATACGGTTTTGGCCCAAATTATAAAAATGGTAGAAGAAGCCCAAGGATCTAAAGCTCCTATTCAGCGTTTGGCTGATTTGGTTTCTTCCTACTTTGTGCCAGTCGTTTTTATTGTTGCCGGGTTAACTTTTGCCGTCTGGTTTTTCCTTGGGCCGGCGCCAGCTTTTACTTTCGCCCTGGTCAATTTTGTGGCGGTTCTGATAATCGCTTGTCCGTGCGCCCTCGGTTTGGCTACCCCGATGGCCATCATGGTTTCTTCTGGTAGCGCGGCGAGCCGAGGTATTTTGGTGAAAGACGCCGCCTCATTGGAAATAGCCAATAAAATAGACACAGTTATTTTGGACAAGACCGGCACCTTGACTCAAGGTCAACCAGCGGTAACTAATATTTTGTCTGTTACAGAATTTTCTGAATTTCAAACCAACGACGAGATTCTTAAGCTGGCGGCGAGCTTGGAGCAGAGGTCAGAACATCCTTTAGGACAAGCGATTATTGATAAAGCTAAGGCGGGAAAAATAGAGTTATATAAACTGGAAAATTTTAAGGCCATTTCAGGTAAAGGTTTACAGGGGACGCTACAAATCGGGTCTGAAACAGTAGAAGTTTATCTTGGCAACCGGGCGCTAATGCAGGACATAGGACTTGATATTTCTCGCTATGAGGAAAGAGTTAGAACATTGGAAAGTGAAGGCAAGACAGTAATGATTTTAGCCACTCGCGAAAAAATAAGTGGGGCGATTGCGGTGGCGGATGTTTTGAAAAAAGAATCAATCGAGGCCATTAAAGCTCTTAAAAAAAATAATATAACTGTTTGGATGCTGACTGGCGACAATGAACGTACGGCTAGGGCGATCGCGGCCGAGGTGGGTATAGAAAATGTGATGAGTGAAGTTTTGCCGAACAAAAAATCAGAGAAAGTGCGCGAGCTTCAAGAGCAAGGAAAAATTGTGGCGATGATTGGTGATGGTATAAATGACGCCCCCGCTCTAACTCAAGCCAATATTGGCATTGCGATGGGTGAAGGGACAGATATTGCGATGGAGTCGGCCAATATAACTCTAATGCGGGGAGACCTAATGCTTATTGTCGAAGTCATAAAAATTTCCAAACGAACAATGAGAATAATCAAACAAAATCTTTTTTGGGCATTTTTCTACAATATCGCTTTTATTCCGGTGGCGGCAGGGGTCCTCTACCCGGTTTTTGGTATTTTGCTAAATCCGATTTTTGCGGCGGCGGCCATGGCTTTTAGTAGTATTAGTGTGGTGCTGAATTCATTAAGATTGAAAAGAATATAGGACCGAAATAAGTCAAGTAAGGTGAAAACTTTTTCTTGATTTAAAATCTAAAATATGCTAAGTTTTCAAAAGCAATCAATGAAATATTTTGCTTCCATACTGCTTGTTAGTTTTGCTTGGATGAGCCTTTTTGGCTTGACCTTTTTTGTGGCCATGGAACATAGCCATAGTAGTTGTTTTTTACCGTTTATGAATCAGACAGCAGATTGTCCGGGAAATGCCTTGGTTTCTGCTCTCCACCACATCGCTAGTTATAATTTCTTATTCTCGGTTGTTATGCCGGTTTTGGTTTATTTATTAATTTTGTTTAGTTTGTTTTTTGCTTGGTGCCACCTTTTTAGACTTAAGGTTTATTTAGTCTCGCTTCCCGTCTTATTTTATCGTCGATTTATACCAGACCGTATAGTATTTTCACTTTGGCGGTTATTCTCGTGGCTCTCTTTGTTTGAACATAGTCCCTCTCGTCTAAACTAACTTCCCCCGCTTTTTTGTTGGCGGAAGAAAGAGGTTGTTTTTAGTGTTAAATTATTGGTCATCCTTATTATTTTAGTTTATAACTATAATCATTTATGAAGCAAAAAATTATTGGCGGAGCGGTTCTTATCTTAGTTTTGGTTGGACTTTTTTGGCTGGGTAGTCGGGGTCAAGCCAAGGCGCCGACAGCGATAGAAAACAGTCAACCTAGTGCCAAACTTGAAGTGAATGAAACCAAGTATGATTTCGGTGCAATCTCAATGGCTCGCGGGCCGGTTAGTCGACGCTTTACGGTTAAAAATAATTCAACGGAAGCGGTTACGCTTGAAAGTTTAACCACATCTTGTATGTGTACTAATGCCTATTTTGAAAATGGCAGTGAACGACGGGGGCCATTTGGGATGGTTGGTCATGGTGGGGCGGTGCCAAAACTAAACGAAACAATTTTGCCCGGCGCGACCGTGACGGTTGAAGCGGTGTTTGACCCAGCGGCTCATGGTCCGGCTGGAGTTGGTCAGATTGAGCGTCAAATTTTCCTGCGTGACAGCGCCGGGGGCAGTGTCGTCTTCGATATCAAAGCCCTAGTAACATCCTAACCGTATGAAAAGATTACTCATTAGTTTAGCGGGCGTGGTTATTTTGGGTGGGTTGGTAGTTATTTTACAGAATAGTCCGGCTTTGAGTGGTGTTTTGTGGAATCTTAGTCGTGGGGGTGTTTGGCTACTGCCATTAGTTCTCGTGGCGGCCGTTTTAGACAGCGTTCATCCGTGTTCATTCTCAATTCTTCTGATTACTATTGCTTTCCTTTTTGGGATGCAGATGAGTCGGAGGAGAATTTTGGAAGTGGGGTCAGCTTATATCTTTGGTATTTTTGCTTCCTACTTTCTGATTGGTCTGGGATTACTCAAAGTACTTCACCTCTTCAATACCCCGCATTTTATGGGTAAAGTGGGAGCGGCCCTCTTAATTGGTTTTGGTTTATTAAACCTCATCAATTTTTTCTGGCCACGATTTCCGCTCAAACTCAAATTGCCAGCGGCAGCTCACAGCGCGATGGGGCGACTTATTGACAAAGCTTCTCTGCCGACCGCTTTTGGCCTCGGTATTTTGGTTGGCCTTTGTCAATTTCCGTGTCTTGGCGGGCCATATCTAATGGTTATTGGTCTTTTGCGTGACCAAGTTACTTATGCCAGTGGTTTTGTTTATCTTCTCTTATACAATGTCATTCTTATTTTACCGCTGTTGGTGGTTTTGTGGCTCGCGGCTAATAAGGCCTGGCTTGATATATTGAGTGAGTGGCGCCGAAGCAATGTGCGGTCGATACATCTGTGGGCGGGGATCGCCATGGTTATTTTGGGTTTACTGGTCTTAATTATCTAAAATTATGATTATCACCGAACAATCATTCTCTAGTTTGTTGGAGAAGGTAAAAAAACTTAAAGTCGAGGCCGGAGTGGATTTGTCGACTAGTGAAGATTTGAGTGTGGCCGTTATGAACCTTATTAGTTTGGAAGAACACTTCTTCTTTACTGGCGTTAAAACTAATGATGATAGTTATTTTGAAAGTGGAGCAGAAATTAGAGAGTTGCGTAAAGAATTACTCGGCCGTCTGATGGCTGACCACGAGGGAGAGACCTGGTGTGTTTCAAAACACTTGCTCTCGGCCACGATGCGGTTAATCGAAGTCGGTTATAAACTTCAATCAGAAAATAAAAAAACTGAAGCCGGGGAGATGTTTAAGCGGGCTTATAAGATTTACTCTATTTTTTGGTTGTTGAAACTAAAATTGGTTGATGTTAAACAAAAACCGGCTACTCCAGCTGGCTCGCGGTTGGAACAAATTATTGGCGAATTGGCTAATTGTTGTGATGAATAAAATATATGGAAAATAAAAATCAGTGGGAAATAAAATCACCAGTGGCTATCCTTTGTGTGGTGGTGGTCGGGCTGCTTGTTGGGGGAGCTTGGTTTTGGCCAGTGCCAGTCAAACAGCACGAAACGAGTAATTCAACGGAGACATCTTTAGTTAAAGAGGTTACTATTCCTATTGTTTGGGATGACCTAGGGGCTAAATTGATTGCGACTGGTGTAATTGATCGTGAAAAATGGGACGAGGTTTATAATGTTCGCGGTGGTTTGCCAGCGGGGACAGAAAAATTGGTCTATGGTGGATATAAAGGGCCAGTTGTGATGACTGAAAATAATGCTGGGGTTATGCTCAACCTGTTGTGGGCTTTTGGTCTGGCTAATAAAAGTTCGGCTCTTACCGATGGGCCAATGCAGAGTGGGGGGGCAGATGGTGCCGGGCAATTTGCCTCAACCGGTGGTTGGGGTCTAGGTTCTGGCGACCCCATGGATCACTATAATCAGCATACGATTATCAGTCTCTCTCCTGCCCAACAAGATTTGGTCAACAAGGTGGCCAAAAATATTTATCGTCCGTGCTGTAACAATTCAACCTATTTTCCCGATTGCAATCATGGCATGGCGATGCTCGGACTGCTTGAGCTATTGGCTGCCAACGGAGTAAAAGAAGATGAGATGTATCGAGTAGCGCTAGCGGTCAACGGTTTTTGGTTCCCCGATAACTATGAGACTATTGATCTATATCTAAAAGCCAACGGATCATCGCTCGCTAAAGCTGATCCGAAAGAAATACTGGGCGTGGATTATTCAAGTGCCTCCGGCTATGGTAAAGTGGCGGCCCAAGTAGTTAAACGTGAAAAAAGCTTACCCGGTGGTTGTAGTTTTTAAGGCCGGAGTTGATTATGTCAGTAACATAAAATTTGTGAGATAAAAATATCAAGCAAACATTCTTTTGGGAGGGTTGATTAGTGGCTATTGGGTGGGGCAAAACCGCGATTCTGGACATATGGTTGGATGATGGGTGGTAATGGTAGGAGGTACAATAATATGTATCAAATGTATGGTGAAGATGAAATGTCTGATGTCATGGGGGGAATGCTCTTCCACGAGGCTTAGCCTCGTGGAAGAAAGAGCCTTGCAAAGCTCAAGTGGAGCAGAAAATTTTCTTTAGACTAAGACGGTAGATTTTTTTCGCCCACTCCTTTTCCTCCCACCGCCCGCCTGCCATGCAAGGCACGAGCGGGCAGGCACTCCAAGTTGGGAAAATAATATTCGCCTCGCTCACGAAAAACTCATAACCCGCTTCGCTCAGACAGATGAGTTTTTCTACTCGGCTCGTTTATTTTCACCGCCTCTCCGTGATGGTCGGCAAAAGGAGTGAGCTTATTCAAGGGTATTTTGAAACAGTCATAAGATTTGACAAAATAGACCAGAGGGTGTATAATATTAGAAATAAGGTCTTTGATATAACTTGCTATGTGGTCATAGCCAAAAGGGGCTTAAAGTTGGGCGTTTTTTGGCTATGACTACCGCCGTGGTGGTCCTCCAGCATGATGATATGGCAACACGTTTATTTTAAAACACGTTGCACTATAGAAAGGAACACGTCATGTCTGACACGTTCGTTCTCGATGTTGATCAGGCCAGTGAGCTCAAGCACGCCTTCAAGCGGAATGGGTTTACTAAGGCCCAGATCAAACAACTGACCAGCGGAGATTTCCTCTCTGGCGTACGGGATGTCATAGAGGGCCGCGCCGAGCTCGTTGTGAAAAAGCACCTCATCAACCTCGACGCCGACCCCATGATTCCCGACGGTTGGAAGGTGGAGGAGCACCAGAAGGGTGGCCAGTTTGAGTGGGACGCGAGTAAGGTGGCCCTCTACCTCGACCCGTCCCAGCAAGGTGGTCCGATTGAGGGCAACAAGCTTTGCAAGAAGCTGAAGGGCAAGAACGTTTTCAACGCCGTTCTTCTTGATTACCTTCTCGCCAACCCCCACCTCATCCCCGAAGAGTGGAAGAAAGATGAAAACGGGAATACCCGCTACATCTTCTTCTGGGGTACGGTCTACCGCCACTCGGACGGGTTCTTGTGCGTACGTTGCCTCTACTGGGACGGCGACAGGTGGTACTGGTACTACTTCTGGCTCGGCAATGTCTGGATTGCCCACGACCCGGCTGCGGTGTCCGCAAGTTAGTGATTAGAGCTTTGGCTTTTGGTCTTAGAACCTTTGGCCTTAGCTCTATCGACCCTGTTTCTGCTACCAAGCGGAGACAGGGTTGTTTTATTATAGTAAGATTGTTTCGGTTGTAGGCAAATCTGCTGGCGACCAAGGTTGTCGGCGGCCGAAACCAGTATCCATACATCGAGAATACTCATGATCAAGATTGTGAGTAGGGTGGTGAATGTGCATACTTTCAAAAAATAAAAATACTTGGCGTAGAACACTAAGGCATTACGATGCCGGATACGATACAACCCTAAGAGTATTCAAGGGGTGGTGGTTTGGGCGGTGTTTTACGTGATACCGCAACTCGGACGGGAACCAGTACGTTCGCTACCTCAACTGGAACGGCGACAGGTGGAACTGGAATTACAACTGGCTCGACAATGACTGGAACGCCAACAACCCGGCTGCGGTGTCCGCTAATCTTTTTATTCCTCTCCCTATTTTTTGGGAGAGTTTTGTTTTGTGAGCTGGCCGTTCCAGCTAAAAAGCCGTAAAATATGGGTTTTTGGGGATTGTCACCACTACTTGACAGAGTAGGATACAAGGTGTATAATTAAGTGTAGTAAAGCTAACTACAAAAACCCCTCAATCCGAACACTTTCTAATAATTTAATACTTGTAATG
>CAYHFD010000014.1:0-21585 GCA_964355855.1 uncultured Candidatus Saccharibacteria bacterium
AAGGCGTGGTATGATAGCAATATACCTCGTCAGCTTGCTGCGAGGTAGTTAATTTTTGCTTTACGCGGTTGCCCTTTCTTCTTTGGATACGATTACTTTCGTCGTCTCCACTATTTTTACACGTGACCTCAAAAACTACTACGCAAAATATAGCGACGAATCAATGAAAAAGCTCAGCCGCTTTTTCATGGTTATTTTTATTATTTTTGGTGCTCTTGTTGCTATTTTTTATCAAAATATTTTAGCGCTTGGTTTTTCGCTCGCAAGTTTAAACCTTGCACTATTTCCAGTAGTTTTTGGATCACTTTATTGGAAATTGAAACAACGGGCAGTATTTTGGAGTTTGGTTTTAGGATTTTTGAGCATTGTTGTTTTATTCTTCGCGAATCAGCTAAATCCGCAAAATGCAATTATCTCTTTGCCGGTGGTTTTATTTTCCCTGCTTGTCCTTCAGAAAATATTTAAAACTGATCCTGTTTACGCTTGATTCTAGGGCGCAACCCTCGCTTTTTTGTAGTTTCTCCTAAAATTGCGGTGGTTTGCGCGCGGATGGGACGGTGGGTAAAGCCCGCAACATAAATGAATAACGCTAAAAACCGATAAATGGTATAATCTAGTACTATGGCTATCGACAATACTCCTCATATAAATTATTTTGCTCAAACCGACTTTCGTGGTAAAAAATTGCCGTTTGGTATAAAGTCGGAAGACCGAGCCAAACACATGTATATTATCGGGAAGACCGGTATGGGTAAATCAACCATGCTCGAAAACATGGCGATTCAGGATATCAAAAATGGCGAGGGCATTTGTTTTATTGATCCGCACGGTAAAACAGCCGAACTGCTACTAGAATATGTCCCGCGTGAGCGTATCGATGATGTCTTGTACATCGCCCCTTTTGACCTGGACTACCCAGTGGCTTTCAATGTAATGGAAGATATTGGCAAGGACAAGCGGCATTTGGTGGCCGCTGGTCTGATGAGCGCTTTCAAAAAGATTTGGGTCGATGCTTGGTCGGCCCGGATGGAATATATCTTGAACAATACCATCTTAGCTTTGCTTGAATATCCGGGGTCAACACTTTTATCGGTCAATAAAATGATCTCGGATAAAAGTTTTCGCAATAAGGTGGTGGCCAAAGTTACTGACCCGGGTGTGCGGTCCTTTTGGGTAGATGAATTTGCTAATTATACCGAACGGTTTGCCGCTGAAGCGACGCCGGCCATTCAAAACAAGGTTGGTCAATTTACCTCCAATCCGCTCATCCGGAATATTTTAGGTCAACCGGTGTCCTCTTTTGATTTTCGCAAACTGATGGACGAAAAGAAAATTGTTATCATCAATCTCTCCAAGGGGCGGATTGGGGAAGGTAATGCCAACCTAATTGGCTCGATGCTCGTTACCAAAATCTACCTGGCGGCGATGTCGCGGGCCAATGCTTCTGACGCTGAACTATCAAAATTACCACCGTTCTATTTATATGTAGACGAATTTCAATCTTTCGCCAACGAATCATTCGCCGACATCTTATCTGAAGCTCGTAAATACAAGTTATCACTTACCATTGCCCATCAATATATAGAACAACTACCGGAAGAAGTACGAGACGCAGTGTTTGGTAACGTTGGTACGACTATTACTTTTCGGGTTGGCCCCCTTGATGCCGAGGTTTTTGAAAAGATTTTCTTCCCGACTTTTACTAAGGAAGACATGGTGGGACTAGCTTTTGCTCAAATCTATCTGTCGATGTCGATTGACGGTGTGGGGTCGCGTCCTTTTTCGGCGGTGACTTTGCCACCAATTACTCGAATCGAGTCGTCAAGCAAAGACGAAGTTATAAAACGGTCACGAGCCCAGTATGCCCGGGAAAGAGAGAAGGTTGAAAAGGAAATTACCGATTTGCACTTACAACCAATCCTAGACGATAAAAAGCCAAATGGTTCAAGTACACCTAGGCCGGCAACAAATAGTGGAGTCTCGGTTGGATCACTGGCCTTTAAACCTTTGCCAAAGGCCCCCAGTCGGCCCCTAGAGGCTGACTTGAGGCCAGACAAGGTTGTACCGCCAGTTGTACCTAAAGCCAGTCCTAATGTTTCAGGTTTAATCCCTTCCAATAGCCCAGCTCCAAGTGCTTCTAGCCGGCCGGTTTCCCTTAGTGATTTAAAAAGACGGTCAGAAAATAGTAATAATAATTCCAAAAGTACGGAACAAAGCCGGAGTGCTTTGCGGGAAGCTTTGGCGGAAATTATAAAAACTCCTAATCAATCGGGGGCCACAAAAGAAAATAATACACCAGTTAAGAAACAATTTACGGTCAATATTGAAAAGTCGGCACCGCCTGTGGCACCGGCCAACCAAACTGTGGTAGATAAAGAAATACCAGAAGATATTTTGCGCAATATTTTAAAAGTAGAAAAAAAATAGAGCAGTTTTAGAAATGGTGAGTCTAAAGTTTATACCAATAGACACTGGGAGATAATCTGCTACGATGTTTTAATATGCCAGCTTATTTTAAACCAAATTTGGGTAGGACTGACAAAACCAAGTGTTTTCCCGACCCCTTTCCTTGCTCCACCACAACCTTTTCATAAGATGAGCAATATATCTGTCAAAAAAAGAATATTAATATTTTCCACCGCTTACTTTCCTCTTGTTGGTGGAGCGGAAATTGCGGTGAAAGAAATTACCGACCGGTTGACTGATTTTGATTTTGATTTAATTACCGCTCGTTTTGATCGGAATTTGCCCAAAATTGAAACTGTGGGCAATGTGACAGTTTATCGCTTCGGTTTAGGTTGGGGGCTTTTCGATAAGCTCTGGCTACCTTGGGGCGGGGCACTGAAGGTTTGGCAATTGAAGACAAAAAATAAATATGAATTTTTCTGGTGCATTATGGCGACTTTTGCTAGTGGGTCGGCTTATATTGCCAATATTTTTAGTCGGACCAAAGTTCCGATAGTCCTTACTTTACAAGAAGGAGATTCGGAAAAACATCTAGGCGAGCGTTGGCTCGGTCTCATCAATATTTCTTGGCGGTTAGCCTTAAAACGGACGACCATTGTGACCGCGATTAGTTCTTATTTAGCTTTGCGGGCCAAAAGGTTTGGATTTAAAGGTGAACCTCATATTGTCCCTAATGGGGTTGAGTTGGACCGGTTTTTGTTTCAGTCCAATGAAAACCGCCAGTTTAAAAACTTGGTTACCACTTCACGTCTGGTGCATAAAAACGGAATTGATTTGGTCATTCGTGCGCTATCTTTTTTACCAGCCGATATTATCTTTAATATTTACGGAATAGGAGAAGAGGAAAATAACTTAAAAAAGTTGGCCAAACATTTAGGTGTAGCCGACAGAGTAATCTTTAAAGGTTTTGTCGAACAGAAATATTTAGCCACTCATTTGGCTCAACAACACGCAGGAGATATTTTCATTCGCGCTTCACGGTCCGAAGGGTTGGGCAATTCCTTTTTAGAAGCGATGGCGGTTGGTTTGCCAGTCATTGCTCCTTTAGTGGGTGGAATTAAAGATTTTTTGGTCGATAAGGAGACCGGCTTTGTAATAGAACCAGAGAGCCCAGAGTCCATTGCCAAAGTGGTGAAATACATGTTAGATGAAAGCCACCAATTTGAGGTTTTAAAAGTGGTAGAGAATGCTCGGTCAATGGTCGAGGATAAATTTAATTGGGATAATATTGCTAATAATTTTAAGGTTTTGTTTAAACAGATGTTATGAAAATAGTTATTGCTACACCACTTTATCCACCAGAAATAGGTGGACCAGCTACCCATTGTGCCTTACTTGAAAATCATTTTTTACGAGCCGGAGTGAAAATTTCGGTGGTAAAGTTTTCAACTGTTAGACATTTACCCAAAATCATTCGGCATTTTAAATATGCTTGGTTGTTATGGCTTGAGGCTAGAAAAAGCGACCTGATTTATGTTTTAGACCCTGTTAGTGTTGGTTTGCCGGCTGTACTCGCGTCTTTGGTAGCTAGACGGCCACTGGTGGTGAAAGTGGTTGGTGATTATGCCTGGGAACAAGGACGGCAAAGATTTGGCGTCACCGATAAACTAGATAAATTTGTTAACCACCGGTTTAAATATGGCTTTAAAGTTTTTTTCTTTAAGTTTGTCCAATTTCTGGTTGGGTGGTCGGCCTGCTCGGTGGTGGTACCAAGTGCTTACCTAGGCCAAATAGTAGCCAAATGGGGGATTAAGCCAAGTCGCTTGAAAGTTATTTACAATGCTTTTGATGCGCGGATTGATTTAAAGCCAAAAGATAATTTGCGAACAAAACTAGGGTATGAAGGTTTTGTTGTGATTACCGCTGGTCGCTTGGTACCATGGAAAGGGATAAGTGGACTGGTCGAGGCAGTGGTGGCGCTTAAAAATATTTTACCGGAACTAAATTTAATTATTGCTGGTGATGGTCCAGACCGAAAAAATTTAGAAAGTTTGGTTAGACGACACGGAGTTATGGACTATGTCACTTTTACTGGTCAGTTGGCACCGGACGATTTATTTTGTCAGGTCAAAGGGGCCGATCTTTTTGTCTTAAATAGTGAATATGAAGGCTTTTCACATTTATTATTGGAAGTTATGGCCCTAGGGACACCGATTGTCGCGACTGAAGTTGGTGGCAATCCAGAGTTAATAACGAGTGGCGATAACGGTATTTTAGTATCTTCCGGAAAAAATGACGAATTGCAGGCTGCTATTTTGTGGCTGGCTAAAAGCCCAGCCGAGAGAAAAAAATTAAGTGATGAAGCCCTTGTGTCCCTTGGCCGTTTTTCTGAGGACAAGATGATTAAGCAACTCATAGAGCATTTAAAAACAATTATATGAAAGTCCTAATGATATCGGCCGATGCTAATATTATTATAGTTGGTGAACCGGTTCAAGCTAGAATACTTGCCTACGGCGATTTAATTGAAAAACTAAACGTCATAATTTTGGCTGGTAAATATCAAAAAAAGATTTTTACATTATCACCAAAAGTTGAAGTTGTGATAGTTGGTCAGGCAAAAAAAATCCTTTCCATTTTTAGGGCATATTTAGTTGGCCGAAAATTGTCGGTTGACCTAATCACTTGCCAAGACCCGTTTTTTACGGGCTTGGTTGGGGTACTATTAAAGAAGAAATTAAAAAGGGCAAAATTAGAAATACAAATCCACACCGCATTATTTTCTAAAGAATTTCTAGCATTTTCTTATTTAAACAGACTAAAGTCTCGTTTGGCTAGATATATATTACAAGAGGCCGATAGTATTCGGGTTGTTTCTGAACGTCTAAAAACCGACCTGCTGGCCTCTGATATTGTTTTAAAATCAGACCCGGTGGTTTTACCGATTTTTGTTGATAGTGAAAAGCTGAAAAATGCTCAGCCAAATTTTGATTTACATCACAGATACCCGAGTTTTAAAAAGATTATTTTAATGGTGGCTCGTTTGGCCCCAGAAAAGAATTTTCCTTTGGCTTTGGCGGTAGTGGCCGAAGTAATAAAAAGTTGTCCAACTTGTGGTCTGGTAATTGTCGGAGATGGGCCAGAAAGGAAAAACATATTACTTCTAGCGCGACGGTTAGGGATTGCCGACCAAGTTTCTTTTGAAGGTTGGAAAAATGATTTGGTGTCATATTATAAATCGGCTGATGTGTTTTTACAGACTTCAAAATTTGAAGGGTACGGTCTTTCTTTGGTGGAAGCCTTAGCTTGTGGTCTACCAGTAGTTTCAACCCCGGTAGGAATTATGAATAACAATATTGGTCAAATTGGGTGTTCACTGTTTGAATTAAGTCAGGCTATTCTAAATTCATTTGGTATTGAAAAAACGAGCGTGAAGTTGGATAAAATTTTAAAATTTAAAACTTTTCAGTCTTACGCCAAAGCCATTGTTTTGTCTTGGTCTAAGATTAAATAACTATGAAATTATTGATAATAAGCCAGAAGGCAGATAAAAATGATCAAGTCTTGGGGTTTTTCCATTGTTGGGTGGAGGAGTTTGCTAAAAATTGTGAAGAAATAAAATTTATTTGTTTAGAAAAAGGAGTGATAAATTTGCCTGCCAATGTAGAAATTTTTTCTTTAGGTAAAAATAATAGTTGGCAAAAATCAAAACTAAACAAATTGTTTGGCAAAATTAGGGCAGTATATAATTTTTATTTCATAGTTTTTAGCCAAACCAAAAACTATGATGCGGTATTTGTCCATATGAATCCGGAATATATCATTTTGGGTGGCTGGTGGTGGAAGTTAGTTAATAAAAAAATTAGTATGTGGTATGCCCATGGAACAGTCAATATAAAGCTAAAATTAGCGATTTGGCTAGCCGATATTGTTTTTACTTCAACCGATCAGGGGCTACCAGTTACTACTCCAAAAAAAATAATAGTCGGGCAGGGTATTGATACTGAATTTTTTAAATTTTACCCTCGGTTACGAGGGGATATTGCTAAATTATTGTCAGTCGGGAGAATTTCTGAAACCAAAGATTGTTTGTTTATAATCAAAATTGCGGAAAAATTACACCAAAATGGGGTTGCAATTAAATTATTTTTTGTTGGTGACACTGTTACCTTGGTTGATAAAAAATATAAGGCAGAATTATTGGACTATATTAAAGAAAATAATCTAGGAGAAATTATTGAATTTGTTGGCTCCAAAACCAGTGGCCAAGTGCTGGATTTTTTGCATCAGGCCGATATAATGCTTAGCGCGAGTCGAAACAAGAGTTTGGATAAAACTATAGTAGAAGCCATAGCCACCGGACTACCGGTGCTTACAGCCAATGATTCAGGGCGGGTTTTATTATCTACTATCTGTCCAGATTGTATTTTTACACCCAATGATCTGGAAGAGGCCGTGATAAAGGCGGGGAAAATCCTTAGCTTAAATTTAATGGATTACTATGGTTTGGGACAAAATTTGAGACAATTGGTTGAAACTGAACATAGTCTCAACCGACTGATTAAAGAAAAAATTTTAGCTTATCTTCAAAATGACTAATGAAGAAATAAAAAATAAATATAATTCTGAAATTCAGGACAAATATCATGGCTCATACGAATATGGGCGTTGGTTTTCTTCCCCCATAAATGAATCTGGATTTTATATGAACCGGACTACTATTCATCGAGTGGTGTGGCCACTTCTTGTTGATGCTAAAACAGTTTTAGAACTGGGGCCTGGACCGGGAACTTGGACTAAGGAATTGATGGCAATTGCCCCAGAGGCCACCTATGATTTAGTTGATATATCAGAAAAAATGATTGAGCAGTCAAAACAGTCGTTGGACAACAAATCAAGCATTCGTTTTTTTTGCATGGATTTTTTGGATTATAGACCAGACTGTAAATATGACCTCTTTTTTTCTTCACGAGCGGTAGAATATTTTTCTGATAAAAGAAAATTTGTCCAAAAAGTGGGCGAAGTGCTGGCTAAAGGCGGTAAGGCAGTGATTATTACTAAAATGCCTCGGTATTATTTTTATCATCTAGTGGGAAGGCCTATACCCCAAATGCATCGGTTGCAAATCAAACCTAAAGCCCTAGAGCAATTATTTAGGGAAAATGGATTTATAATAAATAAACTTACCCCCGCATCGTCTACGATACCACTTTTAAAATCGGCCAAATTAAACTCTTTAGCTTTTACAATATTTTCTCATTTGCCTTGGAATTGGGTTGGGTCGATATTTACCGAGTCTTATTGTCTTAGTGTTGAAAAACCATGACAATCGAATTGTATGGTTTGCCTGGTTCTGGAAAAAGCACTTTTGCTCGATCGCTTATTGGCCATGGTTATGAAATCGTTTCAGTCCCCACCCGTTGGGGTTTGATTTTCTGGAATATAATTTTCTTTAGTCGTTATCCAATCAAAACTATTGGCCTTTTTATCTTTCTCCTACGTTTTGGTTGTGGTGGTTTTTGGCGACTAAAATTTACTAACCTTTTTTTACATCACAATGCCCGGCTAATAAAAGCCAAACTTACCCACCGGCTGGCTGTTATTGATCAGGGTCATTTTACTGATATTCTATCGTTGTTTGAAAATGTGGCTGATGTAAAAAAATTAAAAAAATACCTCAAATTTATTCCCAAACCAGACACTTTGCTTATTTTTAATATTGATGAAAAAGAACGGGAAAGGAGACTGGCCAAACGGGGGCGTCCGCTCCGAGCTGGTTTTCCTCAAGCTGAAGTTCGAACCTGGCAGGAATCAGCTAAGAAAAATTTTGTCACCAGTCTATCTCTAATTGCCGATAGTGGCACACCTTTTATTTTGATTGACAATGAAGATATGCGATTGAAGGTGGAATCAGCTTTAATTGCCAAACGTGAGCAAAGTATTATTTATTACCTAGTTAGAACGCGACTACCCTCGGAAAAAGCCCATGGTCATCAAATTGCTAAAATGGCCGAGGCTTTTGCTGGTTGGGGGCGAGCGGTGATGGTTTTGGTACCCAAACGGCTCAATCCAATCAAGGAAAGCGTTTTTTCTTATTATTCAGTTGCCCCAGTTTTTGGGTTAAAAACTGGACCAAGTTTTTCATTATTGTGGAAACTAAATACTAGACTAGCTTTTGTGGTTGAGGCTGGGCTGTGGTTTTTTTGGCTACTCTTTAAAAAATTTAATAAAGCAGATTTTATTTTTACTCGTGACCCAGAAATTGCTTTGATTTTATCAAAACGGGGATACCGAGTAGTTTTTGAATCCCACCGCGTGCCCGAGAATAAGTTAAGGCAGGCGTTATATTTTGGTTGTTTACGGTCGGTGACACTCGTGGTGACTAATTCCCAAGGGACAAAAAAAGAATTTCTCCGTCATAGTTTTAGAGAATCTCATATTTTAGTTGCTCCCAATGGCGTTGATTTGGATAAGTTTAAGCCTGAAAATAAATTGGCTGCACGGCAGAAACTTGGTTTATCGGTGACAAAAAAAATAGTTTTGTATAGCGGTCGGTTTTATGATTGGAAGGGAGTACCATTTTTGGTTTCAGCTTGGTCAAATTATATGACCGACCCAAATTATCTTTTAGTTTTGGTTGGTGGCCAAAACCAAGAAATAGATGATTTAAAAAATAAATATTCATCATCTAATATCTTGTATATACCAAACCAAAAACCAGAAATTCTGCCAACATATTTAGCTAGTGCTGATTGTCTTGTTTTACCAAATGTGGCAATTACAAAAGAATCGGCCGAATATACATCACCGATTAAACTTTTTGAATATCTGGCTAGTGGCCGGCCGATTGTTGCTGCTGATTTACCTAGTATCCGAGAAATAATAAGTAACAAAGAGGCCCAATTTTTTCAGCCCGGTGATGGTCGCGACTTGGTAGAAAAGATAGTATTATTGGTTGACGATGTCGATTTGAGCAATAATTTGGCCTTGGCTGGTCGAAAATTGGCGTTGGGCTATAGTTGGCAAGAACGAGTAAAGAATATACTGGATTTCGTAAAATTACTTAAACATGACAAAACACATATCTGAATTATTAAAATTTTGTCCGAACCTGTTGTCCGCCACGGTTCTAGACGTGGGGGCTGGTCGGGGCAAGTTTATTGATTCTTTGTTGGCCGTCAATTTTTCCGGCACAATCAAGGGTCTAGAGCCTGCCGAATGTTATGTTGCCGAATTGCAAACAAAATTTACTTCTATACCAAGGGCGGAAATAATAAGCGGGGTGGCTGAGTCTATGCCGTTTCAAAATAATCAATTTGATTTTTTAAATGTATCAGAGGTGGTCGAGCATGTTGAGAATCCCCAAAAAACCTTACAGGAAATATATCGGGTGTTAAAGCGGGGTGGCTGTGCCTATATTAGTGTCCCGAGTCGCTTTGCCATTTTTGATCCCCATTTTCACTTATGGCTGGTAAATTGGATGCCACGAGTTTGGTCTGATTTTTTTATTAAAATTTTTGGAAATCATAAGGATTATAATGGCGCTGGCGGTAGACACCGGCTAAGAGAAATGCATTATTTTTCCTATCGAAAGTTTATTGAATTTTGTGCACAACAAGGTTTTGCGGTTATTGACACCCGAAGGGCAAAGATTATGGCTTGGCCAATGTATAAACGACTGGTCGGTATTTTTCTGTATTCACTCGTTAAAAACTTTTATTTTCAGACCTTTCATTTTATTCTCTTTAAGCCCTCAGATTAAACAATATGTCTAATCATAAAAATGTCTCGTTTTGTAAAATTTTTAAATAAATAAAATATATGATAGAAAAATATGGTGAAATGATTGGGGGCATAAAATTATGTGCATTTGGTGATTATAAAAAAGATTATATCCGCAATGATGTAGTGGTAAATAGCTTTCGGGAAAATGGCATTGAGGTGCATGAATGTCATACTGAAAGAAAGGGACTGGGGCGAATAATTGATTTATATCGGCAATATAGAAATATTCCACCTCATCGGTTTGTTTTGGTTGTTTCGTCAGATACTGCTCGACCCTTGGTCATCCTTTTAAAACTTATTAGTAAGAAAGTGATAGTTTGGGATGCTCATTATTCATTATACGATTCTTGGGTTAATGACCGGCAATTGACCTCGCCATTTAGTTTAAAAGGTTTTTACTATTGGTTTTTAGATTGGGTCGCTTGTCGCTTGGCTGACTTTATTCTCTTAGACACAAATTCTCATATTGAATATTTTGTTAAAGAATTTTATTTATCCAAGGACAAGTTTATTAGGGTTTTGGTTGGAGCTAATGAGTTGTATCTTCGCCAACAGGCCGAAAAAAACAAAGCTATCACTATTAAACTTAAAATGCAAAATGCCGGTAAGTTTGTTGTACATTTTCACGGCAAGTACATTCCGCTTCAAGGCATTCAATATATTGTCGAAGCCGCTAAAGAATTGGAGTCTAATCAAGACATCGTCTTCAATATTGTTGGCAAAGGTCAGACTTATAATAAAATTAAGTCCTTGGCAAAATCTCTGGCGATAAAGAATATTAACTTTATAGATCGTATACCATATGATGAAGTACCGGCTTATTTGCTGGCGGCTGATGTGTCACTTGGGGTTTTTGGTGATACCGACAAGGCGAAAAGGGTGATTGCAAACAAGGTTTACGAATCATTAGCCTTGGGTGTGCCAGTCATTACGGCGGATACCAAGGCGGCGCATGAACTTTTTATGGACGGCTTAAATGTTATTTTGTGTCAGCCGGCCAGTGGGCCCGATTTGGCCCAAAAAATTCTCTATCTTTATCATAACTCTGACCGTAAAGAGGATATTGGTCGAGAGTCTTATAAACTTTTTTCTAGTTGTTGTACTATTAAAGAAATTGGTCGAGTACTCATTGCCGACCTTAAAACTAATAAAATAATTTAATTATGATCGAGCAGTATTATGACCAAAAAGTTGATTACGACAAAATTGGCAATGGTCGTCGACGGGGGATTGAAAAACTAATCGGGCCAATCGATGGTCTGATAATTTTAGACATTGGTTGTGGCCGAGGTCATTTGGGGGCTATGCTTAAGAAACGAGGCAGTGTCAAAGTGTTTGGCGTTGATATTTCTAATGATGCTATTGGTGAAGCCAAACAAGTTTTAGATGGGGCATATATTGCGAACCTTGAATCTGACGCTATTCCTTCAGAAATAATGTCACAACACTTTGATTTTATAGTCATATCGGAAGTTTTGGAACATTTATTTTTTCCAGAAAAATTATTGCAAAAAATAAAACCGATTGTTGATACTAATACTAAAATACTTATTACTGTGCCAAATCTTTTATTTTGGAAAAACCGTCTTCAAATTTTGTTGGGAAATTTTGACTATACGGCCAGTGGTCTAATGGATCGTGGCCATATTCACTTTTTTAGCTGGGGATCATTGTCAAAAATGTTAGAAAGTGGTGGTCTAAAAATATTAGACATTGCCCATAATATACCAACCGGTGGTACCCAGTTTCTGGGACATTTGTGGCCTGGACTTTTTGCTTATCAATTTATTTTAGTTGCTAAATATGAAGATTAGTTTTTGGCTTCCCCATGTGAAATTGTCTGGCGGGGTCCGGACAATTGTTACTTATGCCCATTGGCTAAAGCGGTTTGGCTATCAGGTCGAGGTGGTAGTAGAGTCTAAAAGCGCCCCCCGGCGGTTTTTGGCCAATTTGTTGGACCGTAAACCAAAGTGGATGCAGGGCTATTTAAATGTCCCAATTAGACGAACTAAAAGTTTTTTGGATAGCGAAAATTTTAACAGTGATATTATTGTAGCCGATTCATGGGGCGTGGTTGAAAAACTGGGGCAAGTAAAAACTAAAGCCAAGAGGGTGCATTTTATCCAGCACGATGAACGTCTTTATCATGGTGACCCAGCAAGAGTTACTAAAAATTATCAACTACCATTTCAAAAAATTGTTATTTCTAATTGGTTGAAAAAAATAATAACCGCTGATTTTGCCACAGATTCTGATTTGGTGCTGACGAGTTTTGATCAAAAAATTTTTCATCCCGTAAATGGTACTCGTCGATTAGGAGAAATACGAATTTTAATTTTAGACCATTCCTACGTCTGGAAGGGAACAAAAGAGGGGGTAGAAACAGTAATGAAGTTGAAAGAAAAATATCCGCAGGTGCGACTAATTGGTTTTGGTGTTAGACGTCGTGAGTCTGATATGTCATACGATGAATATTATTTTGATTTACCACAATCTGAACTGGCGACTTTGTATTCCAGTTGTGATATTTATTGTTGTCCTTCTTGGCACGAAGGTTTTGGTATGCCAGGCCTCGAGGCGCTGGCCTGTGGGTCATGTCTCGTGACCTACGACAATGGTGGTTGTCTGGATTACGCTCATGACGGTAGGACAGCTCTCGTCGTACCGAGCCGCGATCAAGCGGCCTTGTACCGAGCGCTCGAACAAGCCGTGACAAACGAGAGCCTACGAGGCCGACTGCAGGCGCAAGGTCTAGAGCTTGCCGCTACGTGGCCGACCTGGGAACAGGAAGCGCGTCTGATTGAATCGCTTATCGCTTAAGATAATAAATTTTATTCGGCTTGTCGTTCTCTTTAAATATGATAACCTATAGGGGTTATGTTTGAACTTTTTGTCTTTTTACACCGCGTACTGCGGGCTCTCGCCACGCGCCTCGTGTCTAAACGTCGCCTAGTGCCTCGGCTCTATACCAACGATCTCTTAAAGCACTACGGCCCCTACTTTAAAGGATCAGTGGTCAATGTTTCGGGTTGGGACGACCGCGATGGCGAAGGGGGAGTTTATCGTGATTATTTTTCGCGAGCCGAAACATATGCCGTTACTAATGCGCCTGGCCGTGGTAAAGGCGAGGGGACCGCGGGTGCAGATGAACGCCTCTTGGATTTGTCTTTACCGCTTTTGCCCGAGGATCGCGGCCGCTATGACGTCGTGTACAACAACACCACCCTCGAGCATGTTTTAAAGTTTGACCAAGCCTTTTTGAACTTATGCGACCTGTCAGCCGAAGCCGTGATTATCATCGTGCCGGTCATTCAGCAAATTCATATTGCGGCCACGTATGGCGATTACTGGCGGCCGACCACGATGGCGCTCGCCAAGCTTTTCACCCAGCAGGGTTTTACGCCACTGGTGATTAAAACCAATGATCAGCCTTTCCAGCCTATCTATGCTTTTGTCTTGGCGGTACGGCATCCAGAAAAGCATATAAATATAGTGAAAGATATTGATCTGGAGATGGGCCGCTATTTATATGGATCAAGTTTGAAGCATCGCTTCATTAATACATTATTGGAAGATTAATTTATTTTTGCGACTACGTAACCATGATTAAAAAATACCAGCATCTCGCCAGTACCCGTTATCTTATTCGGCGTCTTCAGACCAGATTTATCATGAGCGAAGTGCGGGATCGATTATATCCGGTGGTAGTGGATATCGGTGTTGGTCGCGCCCCTTTTAAAAAATACATCCAGCATGATAAATACATCGGTATTGACGTCGAAGATCGGGGAGGAGTGCCGAACGTGCTTATTGAGGACATAAACGAGGGATTGTCTTTGGCTGATAATACGGCGGACCTGGTGCTTATTACGGAAGTACTTGAACATGTCAAAAAGCCAGCTGAAGTAATCAATGAGCTCTATCGGATATTAAAACCGGGAGGCAAAGTAGTACTCACCACTCCGATGACCTGGTTTATTCATGAAGCACCGAACGATTTTTACCGCTATACTAACTTTATTCTTGAGTATTTCTTTCGTCAGGCTGGGTTTAAAATAATTACCGTCCGTCACTCTAATGGCTTTAAGTACAGCCTAATTGCCTTAGTGGTGGCCCGGTTGCGAAAAAAGATTTGGACGCCAGTCGTCCTAGTTCTTAATGCTATTGGTTATATGATCCACCGCCATGAGCAGGATCGTTCATTATCCCTCGGTCAGTTTGTGGTAGCTTATAAAGATTAACGACATGCCTATAGTCTCTGTTATTGTACCTACATGTGATCGACCCGTTCTCCTCCGACGGGCCTTGGAGTCAATCCTCTCGCAGGACGCTTTCATCGATGAGATCATTATTGTTGATGACGGTGAAAAAACAGATGCTAAAGCGATAGCTGAAAGTTTCGGCGGTAACGTCATCTATCTGAAAAACGAGGTGAAACTCGGAGGGGCTGCAAGTCGGAACCGTGGCATAAAAGTGGCGCAAGGCGACTATATTGCGTTTCTCGATGACGACGACATATGGCTTCCGGGCAAGTTGCGGCAACAGATTGAGGCCTTCTCGGCGGCTTCGCCTCGGGTCGGTTTTGTCTATACGGCGGTCCGAAATCGTTTTGATGACTATGAGGATGTGACCTACGTGCCAGCCGGAGAGACTGATCTATCGATAATCTCGCTGACGCGCTTCAAGGGTTTCCTTACCAGTACACTGCTGGTGCGCCGGCAGGCTTTGACCGAAGTTGGTAACTTTGACGGAAGCCTGCCGTCGCATCAGGAGGCGGAACTCATCCTTCGTCTCGCTCAGAAGTTTTTAGGTTATGGCCTAAATGAGCCGCTCGTCGAAATGGATGTGACCACCTCTCATGAACATATTGGCTCCAAGATTGAGCGGCGCATCGCCGGCCGGGAGCTAGTTCTGAAAAAACATGAGGCGTTACTTTCGCGTTATCCGAATATTCTGGCCCGGCATTATTTCTGGCTGGGGCTTTTATATCGTGATGCCGGCCGGCTAGAGGAAGCAGTCTCTGTTTTTCGTTTGGCACTAGCCAAAAGTTTTAATCTGCTCACCTTTTTTCACTATGTGAAGAGTGTGGTTAACTCCCGGATTCGTGGCCTGAAAAAAAGAGTCGTCCGGATCTTAAATCATCAACATGTTGGGACTCTTATTCGCGGTATGTATTTCCGGCGCTATATTTCCAAAGTAGTATCGCGGGGAAAAATAAAAAAAGCTCTTGATGCAGGTTGTGGTAGGGGACAGTATGCGGCCTATCTAGCCCGGCTTTGCCCGGAAGTCCAAGTAACTGGCCTGGATATTTTTGATGCGCCGGAGTGGGAACTTTATCATGAACCAAATTTGCGCTTTGGAGTGATGGACCTAGAGCAGGCGGTGCCAGAGGAGTCTTATGATCTGGTCGTTACTATTGATACCCTCGAGCATATCCGGGACAACAACCGTGTTTTATCATTTTTCTATGATACATTGAATCCTGGGGGGTATCTTTATCTGGCTGTACCCTGTGACGCCCAAACCATACAATTTTTCCCAGAGCGCTTTTTTAAGAAATTTCGCGACTGGGAAATCGACGAGCATATCGGTTACCAGTGGACGATTTCCGAGCTCGTCCATGAGTTAAAAACCAGAGGTTTCAAGATCGAATTGGCGCGTTATACCTTCACCAGCTGGGGGATAATAGCCTGGGAAATTGAGTTTATTTTACGCGAAAGTGCTTGGGGTGGCCGTTTTAACCTTATATTAATGCCGCTTTATCGTTTACTTGGACTGCTTGATATTTATTTGCCACTTGGTCGAGGCAATAATTTAGTGATCGCTAAAAAATAAGTCATGTCTCCTATTGCCATCTTTTACAAATTAAAAAATATTTGGTTTCTGTCTTCCGACTTGGGACAGCAAACCGTCCGCGGCGGGATTTTGCTTTTTGCCACCCGCTTTGTCATCAAACTGATTCAGTTCGCCCGCACTATCGTGCTGGCCCGGCTTTTGTTTCCGGCTGACTTCGGGTTATTTGGCCTAGCAGTCATGGTCATGGCTTTTGCTGATACTTTTTTCCAGACTGGTTTTGACCAGGCACTCGTTCATGAAAAAAAGGACGTCACGCCTTACCTGGATACGGCTTGGACAGTGAACATCATCCGTTACAGTCTCATTGCCGTCCTCTTGTTCGCCGGTGCGCCCTTGGCTGGCGCCTTCTTTGACAATCAGACTATCGTGCCGTTTGTTCAGGCTATGTCTTTGTCTTTATTTTTGACTGGCTTCGTCAATATCGGCGTTAGTCTTTTTAACAAGAACATGGAATTCAACCGCCGTTTCGTCCTCGAGGTATTGATCGTCGTCGGCGAAGTGGCGGTGACGATTGTTGCCGCGCTTCTACTTAAAAATGTGTGGGCACTTATTATCGGGGCTATCACCGGCCGCTTGATAGCGGTTATCCTATCGTTTATCCTTCATCCCTACCGACCGCGGTTTACGGTAAACATGGCCGCCGCCCGGCACCTCTTGTCCTATGGTAAATGGGTGGGACTGGCTTCCATCATTGCCTTCGTTTCTACTCAAGGCGACTACTTTACGATCGGCAAGCTCTTAACGCCCGCCGACCTCGGCTTTTATCAGCTGGCGTTCGGCTTGGCTCTCTTGCCGGCCGTGGAATTCGCCCGAGCGCCCGGCGCGCTCTTTATTGCTCTTTTTTCCAAAATGCAGGACGACGTGGTTTTTCTGCGCCGGGCTTTTGTCAAGATTGCTTCCTTGGTGGCGATGGTGGCTTTGCCGGCTTCTGCTGGTCTCTGGTGGGTGGCTGATCTGGTTGTCCGTTATGTCTATGGCGAGAAATGGCTGCCGATGCTCACGGTGATCACCCCACTTATCCTGTTTGGTCTGGTTAAAGCCGTGGAATACATCATTACCCCACTCTTTTTGGGCATTGGCCGGCCGAAGCTGGTCGCCATGGCCCAGAGCGCTCAACTCGTGGTTATGGCTCTCGTTTTGATTCCGCTGACGATGGCACTCGGCATACGCGGCACGGCTATTGCCATGGTTTTCGCCGGCCTCACGACGACGTTGGTCTTAACCATCGCGTTGCGCCGGCAAATTAGGATTGGCCTATGGGGCCTCTTGGAGATTGTTTGGCTGCCTTTTTTCGGGTCTGCCCTCATGATCGGTCTCATGTCGTTAGTCTGGGAACCAATATTTACTATTTTTGATTTCTCGGGTCTGCAACATGTTTTCGCTCTGGTCGTAGCCGGAGCCGTCAGTTATGGAGCACTCGCGTTTATCATGGATGCCTCTTTAAACAAGAGACGTCTTTTTACCTCAGTCACATGGATAAAAGAGAACCTGTAACAGGTAAGTCTAATCAGGTATGGGGTGAGATTTGGCGAGAAGTTAATACTGATGACGCTCACATTATTTTCAAACATCGACTGTTGGTAGAGGGGGCGCCGATTTTTGGCCGCCACTTTCCGTCTGCCCCTCAAACGATTCTCGATATTGGTAGTGGTAACGGGCGTTATACTTTTCACTGGGCACGACAGTTTCCGGCGGCGACTGTCACCGCGGTCGATATTTCCCCGGCCTCGGTCGCGTTAATTAATCAGTTTGCGATAACACTCGGGATTACTAATTGCACGGCGATTACTGCTGACGTGAATCATCTGCCTTTTGCTGACGGATCATTTGACGTCGTTTTTTGCGACGTGGTGATCCAGCATATGGAAGAAGTTGGCCAAGCCCTCGCGGAGATGAAACGAGTGCTGAAGACAGAGGGGTGGCTCATTATTGCCGTTAATAACGTTTGGAGCTTTCATACACTTTATAAACTTACACTCAGGCTTTTGGGTCGGGCGTACTCCTACGGCTACGAAAAATCCTACACTAAACGTGAGTTGCGTCAGCTCTTAACAGCCGCGGGTTTTCAGGTGATGGCCGAGGACGGGTTTTACCCGGCCTATGGTCTTTATCGGCTGAAGATTGTTCATCCCTGGTTTGGTTTCTTAGGCAGGCTTGTCAACCGTCTGACCAAACTGGGAGACAAGTTTTCTGGTCGTTTTTTTTCGCGTTACTTTGGTATGGAAATACTAGTGGTAGCTCGTAAATCATCCAAATAGACGCTTTACTAAAAGCTAAAAAATAGTACAATCACCCTATGAAAATAAATCACGATGTTAATCCGGGTAAACTTAACCACTGTCAAATAACCGGTTCCAGCAACCTTTTTGAGGTTATTGACCTTGGTCATCAGCCCCCTTGTGACGCCCTTTTGACTGAAGAGATGTTAAATGAGACCGAAAAAAGTTATCCGCTTAAACTTATGATGTGTCCAGATTCAGGTTCAGCCCAACTTGATTATGTGGTTGACGGTTCCGAGATTTACTATCCCGAATATCCTTACCGTAGTGGTATTTCCAAACCACTGGAAGAATATCAGCGGGCTTTTGCTGATGATGTTGTAAAAATGTTTGGTCTGGCCCCGGGGGCGTTATGTGTTGATATTGGTTCCAACGACGGCACCCTATTAACTGGTTTTATGAGAAACGAGATGCGGGCTTTGGGTGTAGAGCCAACCAATATTGCGCAAATTGCTCGTGACGAAAACAAAGTTGAAACTATTCAAGAATTTTTTACAGCGTTGGTAGCTAAAGATATTGTGGAAAAATATGGTAAGGCCAAGATTATTACCATGACCAATGTTTTCGCTCATATGGCAACTCTTGGTGAAGTTATGCACGGGTTGGTGGAACTTTTAGACGATGGCGGTATTTTTATTACGGAAAGCCAATATCTTCTTGATGTCCTAGAGAGTAATCAATTTGAGGGTATTTATCACGAACATGTTCGCACTTACAGTCTAAAAGCCCTTGTTACTCTTATGCCATATTATGATTTGGAAGTTTTTGATGTTCAGCGCGCCTCGCGTTATGGTGGCAATATTCGGGCTTATATCGCTAGAAAAGGCGTTCAGCCGATCAGAGAGCATGTGACAGATCTTTTGGCCGAAGAGGAGAGTAAGGGTTTGTTTAAACCAGAAACTTGGGCTAAGTGGCGAGAAAAAGTTGAAGAGAATAAGACTAAATTTATGAACTTAGCTATTAAGGCCAAGAATGAGGGTTTAAAATTTGTGGGCAATTCTTGTCCTGGGCGGGGCGCGGTGTTGCTAAATTACTATGGGGTGGACAAAAGTTTAATGCCTTATGTAGCTGAATTGCCAAATGGCCTCAAGGTCGGCCGCTATTTACCCGGCACTCACATTCCCGTTGTTTCCAATGAGATACTTTTTACCGAACAACCAGACTATGTTGTGCTTTTAGCTTGGCATTATAGTGACTATATGATTAAAGACTTGCGCGCTCGCGGACTTAAATCCAAGTTTGTTATTCCTTTACCAGAGTTTCATATTATTGAAGATTAAAATTATGGTTCCCTATCTTAATTTTCGCAATCTAAATGCTCCCTATAAAAAAGAACTTCTGTCTGCTATCGAGGGGGTAATTGATTCTGGCCACTATATCTTGGGCGAAAAAGTATCACAGTTTGAAAAAGATTATGCCAGTTATGTGGGTCGGGGCGAGGCTGTCGGGGTTGGCAATGGTCTTGATGCCCTGACCCTCATTTTTCGCGCCTATAAAGAATTGGGGGTAATGAAAGCAGGGGACGAAATATTGGTCCCAGCCAACACCTACATCGCCAGTATTCTTTCGATTACAGAAAATAAACTTGTACCAGTTTTAGTGGAGCCAGATATCAATACTTATAATATTGACCCCAAGCTAATCGCGGAAAAAATAACTCCTAAAACAAAGGCCATACTGATTGTTCACCTCTATGGTCGGATTGCTTATAATACCGAACTACAAGAAATTGCCACCAAATACAATTTAAAAGTTGTTGAAGACTCGGCCCAAGCCGCTGGTGCTAGTTGGGAAGACCATCGGGCTGGCGCTTTGGGCGATGCTGGTGGTATGAGTATGTATCCGTCAAAAAACTTGGGTGCCCTGGGTGACGCTGGTGTGGTAACCACAATTGATTCCAAACTAGCCGAAATGATTCGCGCTATTAGAAACTATGGTAGTGAGGAAAAATATCACAATAAATATCAAGGGGTAAACTCGCGCCTCGATGAATTGCAGGCCGCGGTATTGTTGGTCAAACTTAAATATTTAGACCAAGAAAATAAAAAAAGAAGGGAAGTGGCCAGGGCGTATATTGCTGGTATAAAAAATGACAAATTGATATTACCGGCTGATATTGGTGATAGTCATGTTTGGCACCTTTTTGTTGTCCGCACCAAAGAGCGTGATCGTTTCCAAAAATATTTACAAGAAAAGGAAATAGGTACTGTTATTCACTATCCAATTCCACCTCACAAACAACCGGCTTATAAAGATTGGAATAATCTGTCACTGCCCATTACCGAAGAGATTCATGATACGGTTATTAGTCTTCCTCTTCATCCAGTATTAACTGAAAGTGAAGTGGCGGAGGTTATTCAAGTTTGTAATAATTTTAACTAAAACAATTTAGCGGGTGCGACGTTTTCGTCGCACCCGCTTGGGGAACAATTTTGGGGAGTCAGTGTTTGGGCCAACCCCCGCGGATGTCTGCAAACATCGGCCGGTCTGGGTCCATGACCCATTCCAGCTGTTCACAGTTCGAGAACACAATCTCCCTGTTTCTTTCCCGGATACCGGCTTCGGTGAACACTTTCCACTGGCCGGTGAGTCGAGGCAGGTCGTCTTCGTTGATGATGCGTAGGTGCATCATCGTCACATCGGCCCCACGGCGCGCTTCTTCGTGGTGAATGGTCACCCCGAGAAACTCGACCGGCGGGACGTCGGTGGCCTTGTCGCCAAAGGCATCGGCCGTATCTCGCCCGAGTGCCGTTTCTGGGGTGTCGTACATCCGGAACGAGCAACAGGTATTGTGGTACTTACCACGGTACTTTTCACCAGCCTCTTCTGCCTCACGCAGTTTGAGGGCAAACCCTAGACGGTGGCTGTCCCGGGTGTGCACTTCATGCACAATCTGCACGCTCACCGCTGCCCCGGACATGCCAATCAAATACTCAAAAACCGAGATTGGCACAAAACCCTTGTTGGCCTGCCGGTGAGCGTAGATCTTTTTCGCCAGGGCCTGAATAATCGGTACCAGCTCGTCAAAGGTGGCTTTTTCGATGATCTCCACCATGGAGGCCACACTGTTTTCTTCCAATGGCAACATTTTTCGGTCCTTTCTCCTGTTGGAGTGTTCGAAGTTTCTGCGCTCTGTTTTGGCCGCATTTTTTAAGGTTCTATTAAGCCCTAAAAACTGCGGCCAAAACTACTAACCTGTCAAAGTAGGTAAATTTACCTTTGAATCCGAACACCTTAGAATTAGTTTTATGAAAAAATT
>CAYHFD010000015.1:0-21552 GCA_964355855.1 uncultured Candidatus Saccharibacteria bacterium
AGAGCAGAAAGAGTTGGACTACCACTCCATTTTTTGATTAAGTTTCCATCTTTATCAACTTGTACAAATGTATGCTGATAAGTAACACCGTACTTTTGTTTAAGTGTGGCTGAATTATCATAATTAACATCAAGAATAGCGAGGCTTGTTGGGATTTTTGCTAGATTAGCTTTGATATCAGAATCTACTGCTCGACATGTTGGACACCAACTTGCTCTAAAAAATAATACAACATCGTGAGTGCTAGAAGCTAGCATAACTTTTTCCGCTGAATAAGTTTCGTATGAACCAGCTTTCATCATAGTGTCGCTCTTTGCTGTACTTGTTTCATTTTTAATATCGCTCTCCTTCATCATTGCTTCTTTATCCTCTAATGCTTCAGCTTCTACTGCCGCAGGATTTTCTTTTGTCAACATGGCGTCACTCGCTGCGTCTTTTTGTTGATCGGTCATCATCACTGCATCTTTTCTACTATTTGTTGACGCATAAATTCCTCCGACAATCACTGCGAGCACGATAACCCCGATAATTATTCCTGTATTTTTGTTCATAAAATAATATGTTAATTAATAATGATAATAGATAAAGTGTACACAATAACAAAACGAATGTAAAGTTCACTTTACATTCGTTTTGTGGATAACTGATTTTAGAGATTCTTATCGCTCCAAAAACGAGTAGCGATTTTGACAATTATCATTACTATCAGAGCAATCACTAACCATGAGTCTATTGCGTGTGAGTACCCCTGTATCACAATACCAAGCATGAGAATTGCTGATCCGGCAAGAAAAGCATTTCGTCCAGCAAGTGAGCGATTCATATCATCACGCTCATCAAAAGCTTTTTCTTTCAAAATAAAACTTGCAAATATACCAAAGAGAACGAGGAGGACAGCGAGCATTCCCATTACCATCATATCGGGCATCCAAAAATGGAATGGATTAAGGAGCAAGACCGCTAGGATAATAAGTGTTAAGGGAACTATTATTTCTTTTAGTGTTTTATTTTTCATAGGAAATTTTGAAAATATGTTCGACCGGTAACTTAAAGTAGTCAGCGATCTTAAGGGCAAGTAATACAGACGGTGTATAATTTCCTTTTTCAATCGCAATGATTGTTTGACGGCTCACCTTTAATTTTTCCGCAAGCTCCTCCTGCGTAATGCTTTTTTGAGTCCGTAATTTATTCACTTCATTTGAGATATATTCTTGCATGATTTGTAAAGTAAGTTTACACAATCAAAATAAAATGTCAAACTGACTTTACGTTATTAACTTCTAAATTTTTATTTCAAAAGTCTACTACTGGAAATTCCCAACGCATTAGCGATCTTTTCCAAGGTCGAAAAAGTAGTGCCGAACTTGGATATCTCACTGCTCGTCCCTCGACAAGCTCGGGACTGCGCTTTAAGAACCGGCGGTTCTCAATATCCCTCGACAAGCTCAGGACTACTCTCCCTGCCTACCGGCAGGCAGGCTCCACAGAGGGAACCTGGTGACTTTCTCTCCGACCCACCCTTCGTTCGATTCCAAGTCCGGCAAAGTCGTTTTTTTAACAAAAAACTCCTAGCTGCCGGACTTGGAATCGAACCAAGATACTGAGCTTCAAAGGCTCATGTCCTACCTTTAGACGATCCGGCAATACAAATACATGGTTATTCTGCTATATTTGAGCGGTTTGTGCAATCGGTATTCTTAATTTATTAGCAAAATATTAATACTTAATATATAATTTATAAATATGGCCAAAAGAGCAGCTCAAGATATTAAAAACAAGACCTCGCGGTCTAAAAAAACTAAAAAGCGTTTGGCGGTCAAGAAAGTAATGCTTGAGGCCAAAAAGGCTAAGAAAAAAAGCAAGCGCTAGTTTTTGTTTTTAGTTGTTACTTCTTCATAAAAAAATAAACGGTCGCCGGGGGCGACCGTTATTGATGGTTTCTTTCACTCCTCCTCCTCTTCGGGCCCCACTTTAGATTGGATCATCTCGAGTAAGGCCAGTGATTGCCGAAAGTCATCGCTGATGGTGACTACCTCGTAAAGCAAATTAAGTTCAGTCTCTACCCTTTCCTCAAATTGGCTCTCCGCCAGCATCCGCTGGTTTTTTTGTGATTCAAGTAGTTCAAGAAGGAGTTTTTTGTTCCGTGTCACGGTGGCAAAAAACTTCCAAATCTCGAAATTCTTCTCGTCACCCCGGTCAATCGTCCGCATCGCCTTTTTGGCGGCATAGAGGTCTTGGCGCTCTCGGGAGGCCTTGTAGAGATACAACCAACTCCTAGCTTCAGCCTCGTGCCCAAGGTATTGCTGTCCAGACCAACGAAGCAGTTTTTCGCGGACGAAGGCGAGATGCTCCGATATTTTCTTGGTGCTTACCGTCTTACATATCGCTACCATGAACCAGCCAAAAGAAACGTGTCTCGACAAGATAAAAGTCTTACTTGCTAACACTAGGTCCTCAAGGTCGCCGGTAAAATGGTAGGCACGGAGATAATATTTCCACCGATCACACTTGCCATCGATCGAGGATATTAGCAACCGAGCCGCAACTCGTAAATCTCGGACAAGGAGATATGTCAAAAAGTCATCTTCCTGCCCAAAACCCTCATCAAATCGCTTGGCCCACCAGATAAGGTGATTGAGGTGATAAATCTTTCGTCTTTTCCCTTTACACTTTAGGGCGAGCGACACCGCTTCGGGCACCCTTCCGCTAGCTACCAGAAGACCAATCGTGTCATTGGTCAATTCCGGGGAAGCCATGATTTCTTCGCCGTTTAAGCGATCAAACGATTGCTGGAAGCGACGTATGATCAAGCTTAGACTATGTTCCAAAGTCTCTTTCATATTGGTTGCTCCCAGGTTTTGGTTTCGGGTGGAAAGGTCTAGTCTGCCTACCTTATAGCGGAAAAGGGGCGGTGAGGCAATAGTCAAAGAAATAGGCGTCAGTAGTTTATGTTATTATAGAATTATGAAAACTACTCAAATCGCTTCCCCTTCAGCCTGGTGGAGCGGCGCCTGGACCGACAAGCGGAGATAATATGGATAACCGAGCCTTAAAAAGATTTGGGAAATATACGATTGGGGGCCTCTCGACTTTCTTTTTTGATATAGCTCTCCTCTTCTGGCTGACCGATATTGTTGGTATCAATTATGTGCTGGCCGCGGCTTTGGCTTTTCTCCTGGCAGTGGCCCTAAACTATGCCTTTAGTCGCAATTATGTTTTTCACGGCACCTTGCGCTCAGTCCATGCTGGGTACTTAGGTTTTAATCTGATTGCTGGTAGTGGGTTTTTGGCTGTTGTCATACTGCTACCAATTTTTGTTGAGGTCTGGGGCTGGAACTACTTATTAGCTCGCACCGTCATTGCTGGGGTGGTGGGCTTGTGGAATTATTTTCTAAATCTTTACGTTAATTTTCGTGTCGCGGGCAAATATTAAAATAGTGGTGGTCGGACGCTTTTCATTATAAAAAGACAAGGGGCTGGTCCGCGCGTAGCGGACCAGCCCCGAAACATCAGAGGGTGGGCATATATTCGTACATTGCCCACCAGACCAGGCCGAGGGTGGCCCACACCACCACCAGCAAGCTGATTTTTTTCATCTTCTTCTCCCGATTCCATTCCTAATTTCTAGACTATGACATATTATACATTTTGTCAAATTAAACGATTAAAATTGTTAATTTATTGGTGAAAGAAAAGTTGCCGAATACAGTCTACATATATAGGAGGTGAGTAAAATATTTTTAGCCAAATTTAAAAAACTATTATGATTACTGACAATACTACAATCAATGTGATCTCGATTTTGCGGGATATGCCCGATGAGGAGGACTATAGCCGGGTGGCAGAAAATAGTTATTCTGTTCGGAACAAAGAAAAATTACATCAATTGCTGATGGTTTATGGTCTCTTGGGTTAAACCGGGCCAGGGTGACGGTATAAGTATTAATCTTTGCATTTTGGCTTGTTTTTGCTAGAAATTCTATTAGACGGAATTGTTCAAAAACCAAGGGGCTAACCCTTTGAAATAAGGAGGTGAGAGTCATGCGCTATTTTTACGGAATACGGAACCTGTTTTTTGGAGTTTTCGTCCTTGTGGTGGCGGGAGGCATTTACATGCTGCTCCTGTTGGTTGCTCGGATGTTGTTTATTGGCCCGAAACGCCTCCATTGGGCCGAGGTTATCTTTGCCCGATTGGTATTGTCTGCTTTTGGGCAAAAGCTGGAGATTGGCCCCTCCGACTATGGCCAAAACAGTAGCGAGCGTCCCCGTATATATGTTATGGTACCGCACACTAGCTTCCTTGATGCGTTTGCTATCGCCGCCTCTCTGCCAGAATATGCGACGGGGGTGGGGGCACGTAACTATTTCTGGTGGCCGGTTATTGGTTGGCTAATGTGCTTGCGTTTAAAGCCGATTGATAGGGGTAAGCACCTCGAGGCGGTGAGATCTCTAAATACCGTGGCCGAGGACAGCTTTCGCCGTAGACTGGCATTGGTCATTGCTCCCGAGGGAACACGAGCTCATGGCCCAGATCTTCTGAAGTTTAAGGAGGGGGCGTTTTGCGTGGCTTGGGCTCACAATGCGGAAATTGTACCAATGCTTATCACGGGAGCGCAAAACTCTTGGCCGCGGGGTAAGCTTCTTCCTCGGCGCGGATTGGTTAAGGTGAGATTTCTACCGGCAGTAACCAAAGATGGTTTTCAGAACGTCAAAGAGATGACGGCCGGGCTTCATGACCAAATAGAGTTTGTTCTAAGTGTGATTCGCGCTTAGCTTGATGGTCGGGTCGAGCCCTCGCAAGAGGTGCTCGGCCTGTTTTTCTTCCTAATTTAGGAAGATTCTAAATATGGTAAGGCTATTGTGTACTGGTAAAGAAAGTCCTATTATTAGAATAATTATCAGGCTAATTTTTTGTTTTATTTATGCACGACGGACCAGATAAATTTATCTTGGTGTACGCGATAATCGCGACAATCTTGGCAATTATTATTGGTTTTGTTAGTTGGTCAAAATGGTCTGGTGCCGAAACTGTACCAGTACCAACGGCTGAACAAGTTGATACAGTCGCTAAAAAATTTTCTAGCTAGGCAAACTTTATATAGGCAGTGGTTGTCGGCCATAAAGATTGTAGACTAGATTTATCTTATGAAAATAATCAGCCCCTCATTTAAAGATGGCGACCCAATACCGGTTAGATATACTCCGGCTGGGAAAAATATTGCCCCGCCACTAAAATTTTCTGATGTGCCACGACAGACAATGTCTTTAGTAATAATGGTCGAGGACTTGGGTGGTCAAGCTGGAACTTGGACGCATTGGCTAATTTGGAATATTCCCGCCAATACTGAATATATCCCATCCGGTTTGGTCCCCCCGGGTGCCAATCAAGGAGTGAATAGTTTTGGCACGATTGGTTATAGTGGCCCACATCCGATTTCCGGCCGCCACGCCTATTTTTTTAGGCTAATTGCTTTAAATATTAGAATAAACCTAAGTCAGGGAGCTAGCCGTGAACAATTAGAAAAGGAAACTTTTGGGCATATTCTTGATGAAGCGGAACTTGTTGCTTATTATGGACAATAATCACCCAAGAAAATCCCGGGCCAGATAAATATCTGGCCCGGGATTTTCATGATACTAAATTTAAGTTGAAACCTTGCAAGATTTACACCGACAACCAAAAAGGCTTACTACTGCTCCGATGCCCACTAATATGTAAACAATATTTTCTACCACTGGCCACTGACTCAAAATAGCATTTATCACATTCCAATCTTTAGTCAAAAAGTAGCCAATACCAACTAGCCCCCAGTTTAGGCCGCCAATAGCAACTAATAACCAGGCCAAACCAGATACTCCACATTTTTTATTTCCAATCATGATATTTACGATATAAATAATAAATCGACCTTTCCTTATTTGTATTGTAGTATACTAGGGTTCGTTTTATTGTAACAGTAACTTTTTACACATATTTAAATCATGACTAAATCAATGATAATTGTGGGATTGGTAATTATAATTTTGGGTGGGCTGTGGTTGGTAACAAGTCGTGACAGTAATATTGTCGTTGATACAAATAAAGACAATGCCAGTTCGACGGTTGATAATATAGAACCAAGCTTGCCTGCCGATGGCCGGTATAACCTTAATTCCTTAGATAGTTTAGTAAGCTGGAGGGGGACAAAAACCTTAATCAAGGGCTATGAAGATACCGGAACTCTTAAAATCAAAGAGGGAACTTTTACCATTGAAAATGGAGTAGTCACCGCTGGGACAATTGCCTTTGATATGAATTCGATTGAAGCTTCGGCTACCACTAACACAGTAGCTGGTGTCGGCAATTTAACCAAACATCTTAAATCAGCCGATTTTCTTGAGGTCGATAAATTTCCAGTGTCGTCATTTGTTTTAACAACCGCGGAACCAGTCGGTGGTTCCGCTGGGGGCACTTTTATTTTTATGGGCAACCTAACCATAAAAGGAGCAACTAACGAAGTTCAATTTCCAATTCATTTTGGTAAAGATAACAATCGTCTAGTATTGGTTGGTGAATTTGAGCTAGATCGTACCAAGTGGGGTATTAAATATGGCTCGGGTCAATTTTTTCAAGATTTGGGTGACAAGATAATCAGTGATCAAGTAGAAATTAAATTTCAGGCAGTCGCGGACAAGGCTTTGTAAATAACCTATTCAATCAAATTAAATCACCCCCAAGCGCCCACGGGCGCTTGGGGGTGATTGTCCACAATCTATATTTTCCCCACTATCCACTTTTATTTTTTGTGGACATGATATAATAAATACATGCAGGAAATTGTATCAGCCCCAATCTTTGTTTTTATCACTGGTATCGCTGAAGTATTGATTGTAATTTTTGCCGCGATTGTTTTTGCTTATGCCATTATTATTGCGCGCAATATTGCCGATCTAACTAAAATTGCCAAAAAGGAGGCAGATAATATTGCCCGAGATTTAGAAGAGGCAAGGGACGATATAAAAAGTGGTGTCGAAATGACTAAAAAAAGAATTGGTATACTGGTCAGTGCTTTGTCGGCCCAGCGGGCTTTAAGTTTTATAATAAACGGAGCTGGACGAGTGATAAAGAAAAAAGCTCGTTCTAAAAAACGTCGGGCCCAAAAGACAAACGATGCAGTTTAACAGTTAAGCAGTAATAATTTATGACAGTAAATACAAAAAAAGGTGGTAAAGATGTGGGTTTGGCGACAGGGCTGGCGGTTGGGGCGGGTTTAATTGCCGCCGCCGGTGGATATTTTCTTTATGGTCCAAATGGTAAAAGTAATCGTAAGAAGGTTCGAGCGTGGGGCATAAAAGCGCGAGGCGAAGTATTACATGAAATTGAAAGGATGAAAGATGTTACCGCCGATGGTTATGTCCAAGCGGTTGATAAAGTTATGGCCAAATATGAAAAAATGAAGGATATCAGTGGCCCAGAAATAGATGAACTAAAGGGCGAGTTAAAACGTTATTGGAAAAGGATAGTCGCCGATGTAAAATCAAAAACCGGCCAAACAAAAAAGACTGGGGCCAAAAAGAAAATTGTGACTAAAAAAAGTAAATAATCTAAAAGCGCCCCACATGAATGGGGCGTTTTTAGATAACTAAAATAATATGTGGCATTTGTTGGATATAAAAATAGCAGAATTTAGTGTATTTATTCGAACCGGAATTCTGACCGATTTTTTTCTGTTTGTTACCTCATTAGCTGATGGTGTTGGGGTGATTTTTTTCTTAGCTTTAGTGATTTTTTCGTTTTTCTTGATTGGGCGTTATCGGGCCGGTTTATCAATTTTTTTTGGTACCGCTCTGGCTTGGTGTACTCAATTTTTAATCAAAATTATGATTGTCCGTCCAAGACCAAACTTTTCGGCTTTAGTCGAAGCCAATGGCTATTCTTTTCCTAGTGGTCACGCTTTGGTTAGCGCTACCTTATTTGGTCTGGTGGCTTACTATTTAATTTGTCGGTTTAAAAGTTTTAGACAGCGATTGGTAATAATAGCCATGGCATTAATTTTGCCGTTTTTGGTTGGTATTTCTCGTATTTATCTTGGGGTACATTGGACTACCGATGTCTTAGTTGGGTGGGCATTAGGACTCGTTGTCTGGGGATTTACTATCTGGCTTTTTACCGCACAAAAGTTAAAATAAATTCATGTCAAATAACAGCTCGGTAAAATATATTCCACAACTAGTTAGGGAATATAAACAAGATCGCGTCGCCCTTTATTCAGCGGCAATAGCCTATCATGCTATTTTTTCTTTAGCCCCGATTGTTATTTTGGTAACTTCATTTTGGGGTTTTTGGATTGGTCGAGAAAGAGCCATGGATATATCGGTAACAGTGATTGGGCGGTTATTTGGTGAGACGGGTATTAGATTTTATGAATCTGCCCTCTCTTCTGCTTTTGTTAATACTTCTGGACTATTTGCTTTGCTGGCGGTTATTCTGGTTGTTTATGGAACCATGCGTTTGTTTAAAAATGCCCACTCGGCTTTCGCTGATATTTTTAACTTCGAAATTGAAGGGGAGACAATTATTGAAAAAACTGTTCATGTCCAAGCTTGGTCGGCGGTATATTTGGTTTTATTGCTGGTTATTGTTTTTATTTTTGCTCTTTTAAATATTGTTGTAAATGTGTCGAGTAAATTTTTGGTTGCCTATTTAGCCTTTAGTGTTCCTGTGTTTTTGGTAGTTGCTCTTAATTATATTGGAACCTATCTATTTACCATATTTATTTTTGCGACGATTTACCGTTTTACTTCTAGACGAAGGGTTTCTTGGGTCGCTGCTATTTCTGGTGGGGTAATCGGTGGTTTTTTGTTTACTTTTACTAGTACTCTCTTTGGTTTGTATGTTTTTTACAGTTCAGTTATTCCACTCTATGGTGCAGCTAGCTTTCTGGTGGCGGTTGTGTTGTGGACATATTATGCCGTTCAAGCCTTGCTCTTAGGGGCCGAAGCGGCCAAGGTTCACGAATGTCGCTACCCTCGGCACCGGCAAAAGGTCTGTTTATAGGTTCTCAAAATAAATAATCCGCTCGCCGCAATACCTCGAGGCTCTGTCCCGAGGATAGGACGAGTGGGTATTTATTTGTTAACAACTAGTGTTATACTAAGTCATATGAATGATGTGATAAAAAGTCGTACTCTCCAGCTATATTTTTTTGGTGTTTTGTTTCTGGTGGCCGGTTTTTTGACAGTCTTAGTTCTATGGCCTTTTTTAAATAGTATTGCTATTGCTTTTGTTCTAGCTATTGTGTTTAAACCAGTTTATCGGTATCTTGAGAAAAAATTAAAATTTCCCCCTTTTTTAGCATCCGTTTTAACAGTATTTTTATTGGTAGTTGCAATTGCCTTACCACTGTCTTTACTGTTGACACAAATTTTACATGAAGCGCTGGACGTATCGATATATTTAGTTAGTGCTGATTCGGCATCTTATTTCAATAAAATTGCTTTGTCGGCTGAAACTTATGTTCAAAAAATATTACCTGAATTTAAGTTTGATCTTCAGACATATACCAGCCAATTTTCTTCTGGGGTAATACGCGGCGCTCTTCAAAATTGGAGTGTTATAACCTCCGGGACCCTGTCTGTTTTGCAGGGGCTACTAGGTTTTGTGATTGCTTTAGTGACGATGTTTTTCTTGTTTAAGGATGGACCAGAATTGCGTCGGAGTATTATTCGCTATAGTCCTTTGTCAGAAGAGCTAGACCGCAAAATAATGCAAAAACTAGAGGACACTATAAACTCAGTTATTCGGGGTTCTTTTGCCGTGGCCATTATTCAGGGTATCTTGGCTGGTTTTGGTCTTATGGTATTTAATGTGCCCAATCCGGCCCTTTGGGGCGTCCTGGCGGCCGTTGGGGCCCTAATACCGGGGTTGGGAACTGCTATAGTTCTAATACCGGCTGTTATTTATTTGTTTTTTGTTTCCACTCCATTTGCGACTCTTGGACTTTTGATCTGGAGCGTTTTAGTGGTTGGTCTAATTGACAATGTCCTTCGTCCATATTTTTATGCCAAGGGAACCAAAATTCATCCTGTCCTTATTCTTTTGTCGGTTTTAGGTGGAATATCGGTATTTGGTCCACTTGGTTTTGTTTTTGGGCCACTTATTTTATCACTCTTCTTTACCCTGCTAGAAACACATCATTTGTTTATTTCTGATGATAGTCCGGGTAAGAAGATTGATAGTTAATTTTATTTTGAGTGCTTAAATTTTATTACCGACTAACCAAAAAAAATGACTAAAAAGAAATTGATTTTTATTGTTATTTTACTAATTATTATTTTTGGTGGTTTAGTGTGGTGGTTAGAATCATCTAGACCAGAAGGAAATGGCGATGAAGAAGTTAAACCAGAACTGATCGATTTTACTTATGACGGTGCTTCTAGGCAGTTTTTAGTGATTGGTAAAAATTTAACTAGTGTTGATGTGGTGGGTGTGCCAACCAGTGCAGACACCAATGAAGATGAGTATGAAAAAATGGGCGAGATGGTTATCGATAATGAGTCTGATATTCAAAATTGGATACTGCCGGTTCCCAAGTACCCCATGGCTATTACTGAAATATTAGCTATTGCTCGAAATGAAAACGAGGAAGCGGTGGGTCGTATGTCATTGGCCATAAAAGGAGCGACCGAAATATATAATACCCTTTGGCTCCAAGTTCCTTTTGAGGAAGCGGTTTTGTCAGTTGGCGAGTCGTTTACCACTGAAAATCTGACTATAAAATTAGTAGACATTGCTGAAGATAGTCGTTGTCCAATTGGAGTTGAATGTATTCAAGCGGGTAGAATAACCACAGATATAGAAATAACAATGGATGGTAAAATTAGCATGATTAGTTTGCGAAGCGATGAGGGTGAAAGAAAAATCGGTGAAAACTTTTTTATTAATATTGTGAAAATTGAACCACCGGCCAAAGAAGGCAAAACTTTGGCGGCCACCGATTATATAATTTCTTTTTATGTGACAAAAGAAATAGAAAAGATTTAAAAAATTGGTTTACTGCTAGTCATAACAAGTCTGCTATAATAGGCAGATTATGACCCAAGAGGAAGCGCTAGAATTGTTAAAAATGGGACACAATATATTTTTGACTGGTCCCGCTGGGTCTGGTAAGACTTTTGTGTTAAACCGCTATCGTGAGTGGTTGGATAAAAAAAATATACCCGTCGCCCTAACTGCTTCGACGGGTATTGCCGCGACCCATATTGGTGGTATTACCATTCATTCCTGGTCGGGCATGGGTATCAAGGAAAGAATTAATGATTATGATTTGGAAAATCTATTAGAGAAGAAATATTTACACGATCGATTAAAAGAAACAATAGTGCTTATCATCGATGAAATATCTATGTTGTCGTCGGCGCAGTTAGAATCGGTGGAAAAGATTACTAAATCTTTCAGGTCAAACGATTTACCATTTGGTGGACTTCAGGTGGTGTTTTCTGGTGACTTTATGCAGTTACCACCAATTTCTACTAATAGTCGTCCCCATTTCGCCTACGAGTCTAGTAGTTGGAAAAACGGTCGCATTAAACCTTGTTATCTCTCGACCCAACATCGCCAAACCGATGATGGACTTTTGCGGGTTTTGTCGGCCTTGCGCGAAGAGGAAATTGACGAAGAAGTTTATGAAATATTAATGAGTCGTTACCGTAAACCAACCGAGACTGGTGTCCCACCCGCTCGGCTGTTTACCCACAATGAAGATGTTGATGCAATAAATGAACGGGAGCTATCACTTATTGTTGGCTTAACCAAAGTCTATGGAATGTCTGGCCGTGGTTCAAAAAAATTACAAGAATCATTGGCTCGGTCTATTCTTGCGCCAGAAAGATTGTCCCTAAAAGTGGGAGCAAGGGTTATGTTTGTGCGCAATAATTTTGATTTGGGTTTTGTAAATGGAACTATGGGGGTGGTCGATTTGTTTGATCGGATGGGTATGCCAGTGGTCAAATTGGCTAGTGGAAAAAAAATAACCGTTGCGCCCGAAGTTTGGCGGATAGATGAAGACGGCAAGACCAAAGCTGAAGTGTCGCAATTGCCTCTACGGCTGGCTTGGGCTATTACGATTCACAAAAGCCAAGGTATGAGTCTAGATGCCTTGGAGGTGGATTTGTCCAGGGCTTTTGTTCCTGGTATGGGTTATGTGGCTTTGTCGAGAGTGCGTAGCCTTAAGGGCTTAAATATATTGGGTCTAAACAATATTGCCCTGCGCACCGATCGGACAATGGCTGGAGTTGAAGCATCTTTTCGAGACATGTCTAGTCAATTTGCTCGGGGTCTGTCATTAATGTCTGCCGACCAAAAACAGAAAATAATTGATAAATTTATTAGCGAGAGTGCTAGGGCAAAAAAGGCCCCTAAAATATCAACCTATGACGAAACAAAAAAAATGGTCGAAGAGGGGATAACCTTGGCCGATATGGCTAAACGAAGAAAACTGACCGAGGAAACTATTATTGCCCATCTAGAAAAATTGGTAATTGAATTTCCTAATCTTAATCTGGATTATCTAAAACCAGCTCCCAATCGTTTACAGAAAATCAAAGAAGCATTCAAAAAAACTGGCGATACCAAACTTTCAGCCGTGAAAAGTATTTTGCCAATATCATTTAGTTTTAAGGATATTCGGTTGGGTCGCCTTTTTCTTGACGAGAAATAGTTAATTTGGAGTTATTAGTTTGTGGGGGAGACCTATTTTTTGCTATAAAACTTAATTCAAATTATAATTGATCTACTTTTGGCTAATTTTTTTAAATGAACAAAAAATACAAAAATGAGTTTATAGTTCCGGTGATAGCTTTGTTTGTAGTTTTCAATTTTTTTCTATTAACCGCTGGTCACCTGGTTCAGCGCCGGGAGATTTCTATAATGAGAAAAGATAGTAATAAGGCCTTGGCCCAGGTTGAGTCGGATTTAGGCGAAACTAGGGCGGTGGTGACAGCTTTAACAGACGGTAATGCTACTTTGGCCCAGACTTTAGAAGAAGAAAGAGGGAGACGGACTGAAGCAGAAGAAAATTTTTTGTTGTCCCAAAAAACCATTGCCAGCGTTCAGGCCGATGTCGCTAATCAAAGACAAACTCTCGAGGCCAGTGATATTACTAACCTTATTAAACAGTGGAGCCCTCGAGTTGTAAAAGTTGAATGCAGTGTAGAATTAAGCGATGATGTTTTTCAAAAAACAAAAGCTTCGGGCGTAGCTACTATTATTGGAACAGTGACTCAAGTTTATACCAGTAAACACGTGGTAGAAGAAAAAACGAAGTTGGCAGAAAGTTGTCGGATTAGAACTATGGATGAGGCAAATAGTTTTGTGTCCAATTCAATATCCATTGATGAAAAAAGTGATTTAGCTTATTTAAAATTTATAAAAATTATCGCTTTACCAAACGCTATTACACCAGTTAAAAAGTGTGAAAGCCGGCCGACGATTGGCGATCAGGTAGTTATTCTAGGCTATCCTTCAGTGGGAGCCGAAGACGGTATTACCGCCACCGATGGTATTATTTCTGGTTTTGATAAAAATTATTATATTACTTCAGCCAAAATAGAGAGGGGAAATTCAGGTGGAGCGGCTATTCATGTCAAAAATAATTGTCTTTTGGGGTTACCAACTTTGGTGGTAGCGGGGCAGATTGAGTCGCTCGCTCGCATCCTTGCTCTGTAGGCCCCACTTCTGCTATGGTGGGAAAAAATTATGGCTAAAGATAAATACTCGGCGGTGTGGGTGTCGCACTCCTCAATGGGTGATTTTTTAAAGTGTCCCCGGGCCTATTATCTACATAATGTTTATAAAGACCCAAAGACTGGGCGGAAGATAAATATAGTCAATCCAGCTTTATCACTTGGGATAGCGGTGCACGAGGTGGTCGAAAATTTACTAAATTTTCCCGCTAGCGATCGACCCAAACAACCACTTTTTGCTAATTTTGATTTGGCTTGGTTAAAAATCTCTGGCCAGAAAGGAGGTTTTGTTGATGAAGATGAGGAAGAACAATATCGAATTCGTGGTCGTAAAATGATCGAGCGAGTAATGGCGCACCCGGGACCACTTTTAAATAAAGCCATTAAATTGCCGGAGCATGAAAATGGCATGCCGCCAAATTTTTATTTATCCGAAGAAGAAAATATTATTCTTTGTGGCAAAATCGATTGGCTGGAATATTTACCCGAGACAGACAGTTTACATGTTATTGATTTTAAAACCGGAAAAAATGAGGAGGCTGGGGATTCGTTGCAGTTGCCGATATATTTATTACTTCTAAATAATTTACAAAAAAGAAAAGTAACTAAAGCTAGTTATTGGTATCTAGAAACCGAAGATGATTTAAAGCCAATTTTGTTACCCGATTCAGCTGAAGCTTTTGAAAAAGTTTTTGATGTCGCGCTACAGGTAAAAAAAGCCAGAGAAGGTAATAATTTTGAATGCCGTAATGGTGGTTGTTTCAATTGTAAGCCGTTTGAAAAAATTTTAGCCGGCGAGGCTGAATATTTAGGCATTGGGGGTTATGGTCAAGATATTTATTATGTAAAAAAATGAAAGACCAGCCGATAAAATTTAAGATAGACAAAAATGGTGGTGGTCTCGCTCGGGCGGGTGTTATTTCAACATTACATGGAGATATTTTAACTCCGGCTTTTGTGGTGGTGGGGACCAAGGCGACAGTAAAAGCACTGGTTCCGGAGCAGGTGGCTAGTTTGGGCGCTCAAACCACTCTTTGTAATACTTATCACTTATATTTACAGCCTGGCGATAAACTGGTAGCGGCGGCCGGTGGTCTGCATAAATTTATGAATTGGGGCAAGCCGATGTTTACCGACTCGGGCGGTTTCCAAGTTTTTTCACTCGGCGCGGCTTTTGGCGGCGGCGGGGTATCCAAATTTGCCAAAGAGGGAATTCAAAATGATAACACCATGGCTATAGAGGAGACCGCCAAGCTCGCCCAAGTAGATGATAACGGAGTAACTTTTAAATCGCATATTGACGGCAGTGAACATCGCTTCACGCCGGAAAAGTCGATGGAGATTCAACACAATCTGGGGGCCGATATTATTTTTGCTTTTGATGAGTGTACTTCACCCCAAGCTGATTATAATTATCAAAAACAGGCGATGGAGCGAACTCATGATTGGGCTAAAAGGTCGCTCAATTATCATGAGCAATCGGGCAAGCCCGCAGAAAGGCAAGGTTTATTTGGGATTGTCCAAGGTGGAAAACACCGAGATTTGCGCGAAGAGTCGGCCAGGGTCATTGGCGGTATAGACGGCTTTGCCGGCTTCGGTATCGGTGGGTCTTTTAGTAAAGATGATTTGGGTGAAGCGCTTGGTTGGGTGAATAATATTTTGCCGGAAAATAAGCCACGACACCTCTTGGGTATTGGCGAGCCGGCCGATTTATTTATCGGGGTGGAAAATGGCATCGATACTTTTGACTGTGTGGCGCCAACTCGGATGGCGCGCAATGGCACCCTGTACACTAGTGCTGGAAAAATAAATATTTTTAACGCGCAATATAAAAATGATTTTAAATCGATTAATAATAGTTGTGCTTGCTATACTTGCCAAAATTATACGCGGGCGTATGTAGCGCATTTATTCCGCGCCAAAGAAATGATGGCGGGTACCTTGGCTTCGATTCACAATTTATTTTTTATTGTAAACTTGGTTGATAAAATAAGAGAGGCAATTATGGCCGGCAATTTACCCCAGCTTAAAAAAGATTTCATGCTTAATTATCGGTCAAAACTATGAGTATTTTTAACCTAAAAACAGCATATACCCCAAAAGGTGATCAGCCTCAAGCAATTGCCAAACTTGTTCAGGGTCTTAAAAATGGTTTACTCCATCAGACTTTGTTGGGCGTAACCGGCTCGGGCAAGACTTTTACCGCCGCCAATGTGATTGCCCAATTCGGCAAACCAACTTTAGTGATTGCCCACAACAAAACTTTGGCCGCCCAGCTGGCTCAAGAGTACCGCGATATTTTTCCCGATCACGCGGTGCATTATTTTGTGTCTTACTACGACTACTACCAGCCGGAGGCCTATATGCCGATTACCGACACTTATATTGAAAAAGACGCCGCTATTAACGAGGAAATTGAACGCTTGCGCCACGCCTCGACCCAAGCTCTTCTCACGAGGCAAGATGTGATTATTGTGGCTTCAGTCTCTTGTATTTATGGTTTGGGGAGTCCGGCGGAATATAAAAAAGAACATTTGCGTGTTCAGGTCAGCGAAAAAATATCTCGGACGGATTTTATGAAGAAATTAATTAGTCGACATTTTGAGCGGACTAATGCCGACCTAACTTCTGGTACCTTTCGGGCGGTGGGCAACTCGATTGAAATAATGCCCGCTTCGGATAAAGATATTTATAATATTAAAATTGTTGGTAATGAAATTGCGGAAATATTAGAGCTTGATGCGGTCACTCGCGCGGTGCGCAGTACGCCGGCCGACTTTTATCTTTTTCCGGCGAAGCATTTTATTACCAATGAAGATGAAAGAAAAAGAGCGATTAAAAGTATTGCACTGGAACTCGAGACTCAATTAAAAAAGCTTGAGAAGGAAGGAAAAAACTTGGAAGCGGAAAGACTAAAACGGCGGACCCGCTACGATATGGCCATGATCACCGAAGTTGGTTATTGCAATGGGATCGAAAACTATTCTCGCCATCTGTCTGGTCGGGAAGCTGGTTTACCGCCCGACACTTTACTGGCTTATTTCCCGCATAAGACAGATGGCACACCCGATTTTTTGACGATTATTGATGAATCGCATGTCACTGTATCGCAGATTGGCGGAATGTATGCTGGTGACCAGAGTCGAAAAAAGACTTTGGTGGAATATGGCTTTCGCCTGCCGAGTGCCATGGACAACCGCCCGCTCAAGTTTGCCGAGTTCAAGGAGCGAGTGGGTCAGGTGATATATACCACCGCGACACCGGGTAGTTATGAGCTAGAGCATAGTGCTCCACCAGCGGGTCAAATTGTGGAGCAAATTATCCGTCCGACTGGACTTATTGACCCCGTGCTTGAGGTGAAGCCGGTAGTTGAAAAAGGTAAATATGGTGGGCAGATTAAAGATTTTATTGAGCAAGTCCAAAAAGAAATTACCAATGGTTTTCGCGCCATTGCCACTACTCTGACCAAGAAAATGGCCGAGGACTTGAGTGATTATCTCAAAAAAGAAGGGATTAAGGCGGAATATTTACACAGTGAAGTTAAAACTTTAGAGCGGATTCAAATTTTGACCAATTTTCGCAAAGGGGTATTTGATGTTTTAGTCGGGGTGAACCTCTTACGCGAAGGTCTCGACCTGCCGGAAGTTTCTTTTATCGGTATTTTAGATGCCGACAAAGAGGGATTCTTGCGTTCGGACACTGCCCTTATCCAAACTATTGGTCGGGCCGCCCGAAACAGTGAGGGGCGCGTAACTTTGTATGCCGATGCGGTGACCGGCTCGATGAAGCGAGCGATCGAGGAAACCGAGCGCCGGCGAGTCATTCAATTGGCTTACAATAAAAAACATAATATTACGCCGACTACCATCAAGAAAAATATCAATGATATTACCGAGAGCATTATGTCCGAGCGGGACAAGACAGTGCGCCGGCTGATTGAGCTTGACCGCTCAACTATTGGCACCAGTGCCAAAGCCCTCAAAGGCTTGATAAAAGACAAAGAAAAACAAATGGAGGAGGCCGTCAAAGTCCTCGACTTCGAAACCGCCGCCATTTTACGTGACGAAATCAAGGAGTTGACAAAATAATATAAATTGTATGCCCGGGAGTTTCTTGGTTTAAATTAAGAGTTGCTTTTTATATCGAAATAGAGTAAAAATAAAATAGACAAAACAGAAAGTGAGGTGATTTTATGCCAGGTGGTATTTTTGGTTCTACTGATTCGTTTGCTGATGCGCGTCAGTTTCGCGCAGAAAAGCCGGAAGGGCCGGTAAACAAGCCCGGAGCCTATGTCCAAGTTCAAGGAGAAAACTTGGAAGCTGTGGTTGTGGTCTTGAGGAAGATTGCAGCCACCCTAGAGCAATACAACTTTGACCCAGAAAAGGGAACTCACATTGTGGACGGGGTTGAGTACCCAGCGACCATGGGGGTTAATATTGGTGTGGAAGCAAATTGTATTGTGAATGCTGGAGTGGCGGTTGCCACTCAAAACTACGATGTCTTGTATCTTGCCCAACAAGCCGCTGAACTCGGCCAGGGGGAGGGTAAGGTTTGTGACAACTGTTTTTCGTTAAGGCAATTTCCACGAACTCGCGACATAGAGGCTGTGTTACCCAGACCATAATGATGGGCCAGCTTTCAATGGTCTCAGCGCAACTGCGTTGGGGCCATTTATTATCTTTTAAAACTTTGTTATACTCCTACCACCCCATAAGGCCGAAGGCAGGCCCGCACACTAAGTTTGGTATTGTCGAGCCATGCTCGACAATTTTGTTTCAATACCAAACTTAGTGTGCGGGCAGGGGATTTTGATGTATGGCAGAACAGAAAAAAATTGTAATTAAGGGGGCGCGAACGCATAACCTTAAAAATATTGACCTAGAAATACCCCGCGACAAGCTGGTGGTTTTTACTGGTCTCTCGGGCTCGGGCAAGTCGTCGCTCGCTTTTGACACGATTTTTGCCGAGGGCCAGCGGCGGTATGTGGAGTCGCTGTCTTCCTATGCCCGGCAGTTCCTGCGCCAAATGCAAAAGCCCGATGTGGATGAGATTACTGGTCTCTCGCCAGCTATTTCTATTGACCAAAAATCCCGCTCCCAAAACCCGCGCTCGACCGTGGCCACGATTACCGAAATTTATGATTATCTCCGCGTACTTTACGCCCGCGTGGGCAAGCCTCATTGCTTGGTCTGCGGTCTGCCTATCGAAAAACTAACCCATGATGAAATCGTCCAGCTGGCCCTTGATAAAGTTAAAACTATTTTAAAAAAATCAAATGAAGCTGGGCATACGTTGCAAATCTATGCCCCTTTGGTGCGGGGTCGTAAAGGCGAGTATTACCAAATGCTGTACGACCTTATCGACAAAGGCTACAGCGAGGTCTTGATCGATGGCTCGCGCTACAACTTGCGCGAGCGCATCGAGCTGGGCCGGATGAAAAAGCATGATATCGATGTCCTGACCGATGAAATAGACTTGATTGATTTTAAACCGGTACCCAAAACTAAAAACCTAAAAGGTAAAGTCGACGAAGCGGTGTACGACAATGCCTATGGCCGGCTGACCGAGGCGATAGAGCGGGCCCTAAAAGAAGCCGATGGGCTAGTGCGGATTGTCATCGCCTCACCTAAAACCAAAAAAGGGGTGTTGGAAAATGCGGTGGAACAAAATATTTTGTCGGCCAAGTTTGCTTGCCCGCGCGACGGTTTTTCTTTTCCTGAAGTCGAGCCACGGCTTTTTTCCTTCAACTCACCCTATGGGGCCTGCCCCGAGTGCCATGGCCTAGGCACCAAACATTTGTATAGTGAAAAGCCCTGTCCGGTGTGTGCGGGGGCCCGCCTACACCAAGAAGCTCTGCATGTTTTGCTGACCACCAAAAATGGTTCGTCTAAAAATATTGTCCAGTTTACGGCCATGTCTATTTGCGATACCCACGACTTTATGGCGGAGCTCTCTCTGACGGACAATGAACAAAAAATTGCTGAAATGGTTTTACGCGAAATAGAGGCGCGTATTAAGTTCCTTTTAGATGTTGGTCTAGATTATATATCACTCGATCGCCGGGCCAACACACTTTCTGGGGGCGAGGCCCAGCGTATTCGGCTGGCGTCCCAGCTGGGCTCACGTCTAGTGGGTACTTTGTATGTTTTAGACGAACCGACCATTGGTCTGCACAGCCGGGACAATGACCGGCTGATAAAAACTTTGCTCAACCTCCGCGACCTTGGGAACACGATTATTGTTGTTGAGCATGACGAAGACACGATTTACGCCTCCGACTATTTAGTAGACATTGGTCCCGGCGCTGGTGTGCATGGTGGGCAAATAGTGGTGGCCGATGAGACGGAAAAACTTTTAACCGCCAAGAAAAATGACTTTGGTTCGCTGACGATGGACTATTTGCGGGGTGAAAAAGAGGTGCCGGTGCCTATTACCCGCCGCACCGCGCAAAAGGGTGTGATCCGCATTCGAAACGGCAATATTTTTAATATCAAAAATCTCAATGTGGATATTCCACTGGGTAAGCTCGTCGCCATTACTGGCGTATCGGGTTCGGGTAAGTCGTCTTTTGTGTATGAGATTTTGCATAAAAACTTACAGGCACGGTTTGAGCGAAAATATCGTTCCAATGAAATACACAACTGTAGCGAGTTTGCTGGTACGGAATATATTGGGCGAGAAATCCTGATTGACCAGTCGCCAATCGGGCGCACGCCGCGGTCTAACCCGGCTACTTACACCGGGGCCTTTACCTGGATTCGCGATGTGTTTGTCTCGACCGACTATGCCCGCTTGCGGGGGTGGAAACCGGGCCGCTTTTCTTTCAATGTCAAAGGTGGGCGGTGCGAAGCTTGCCAAGGCAATGGCCTCATTGCGGTCGAAATGCACTTTTTGCCGACTGTCTATGTAACTTGCGATGTTTGCGGTGGGACGCGCTATGAAAAAGAAACACTGGAGGCCAAGTACAAAGGCAAAAGCATTACCGAAGTTTTAGAAATGACAGTTGAGGAAGCGCTAGATTTTTTCCGTGATTTACCAGCTATTGCTGATCGTCTAAAAACTTTAAACGAAGTGGGTTTGGGGTATTTAAAACTTGGCCAGTCGGCCACCACTCTTTCCGGTGGTGAAGCCCAGCGGGTAAAAATATCGTCCGAGTTGTATCGGCCGTTTATCCACAAATCCATTTATATTTTAGACGAGCCAACGGTTGGTCTCCACTACGAGGATGTTAAAAATCTGTTAGAAATTCTGCACAAGCTGGTCGAGAGGGGCAATACCGTGTTGATAATCGAGCACAATATGGACGTCATCAAAAATGCCGACTATGTGATAGATATGGGTCCCGAAGGGGGCGATGGCGGGGGACAGATTGTCGCTAAAGGCACACCAGAAGAAATTGCCAATACCGACACCCACACCGGAAAATATTTACGGAAGCTTTTACGAAAAAGGAAGAAATAAATAAAAAAGAGCCCGGCATCCGAAGATGACACGGGCGGGAGGGGGAGGGGGCCGGTAGTGGCCGACGGGCAATTGGTAAAATTGGATGGTGGTACCCACTTTGTCTGTCTAGAAGTTTGCACTCTCGAGACAAAATGGTGAAATACCCAGATGCGGTTGGTTTTTGGCCCGTCGAGACCAGCCCCCGCAACCCTTCCTATGCAATTCCATAGCCTTGTCGCTCTGGCTCCCAAAGACCTCTTATTCTTATTGGTTAATATACACTAAGACTTGTAATTGTCAATATCTTTGAATATCTCTGGGGATAAGCTCAAAATATAATCAAAAAGATTTCCCCGTAAGCTTGCTTCGGGGTAGGATGAAGGAGTG